>JAKOOD010000212.1 GCA_022701635.1 Burkholderiaceae bacterium
GCGAGTGCGTACGAGTTATCGTTTGCAGTTATTGATTTCTGGATGTATTTACGAGGTAACCAGTCCTCGGTATGCCCTGCGCTGCTTTGCAACCCACGTCGAAACCAGGTCGCCCCCCAACGAAGAACTGCCATTGTACTCCAAACGGCACCGAAGTGCAGCGCGAGTGCCAGGCAGAAGTGTCACCAAGTGTAAGTACGGCAGAGGCCGCCTGATTTGGCGGCCTTGTGCGCTTAACGGCTGTTGGCGATCTGGTTACCCAGCATGCCGCCGCCAATCACGCCGGCGATGGTTGCCAGCTTGCGGCCGTTGCCGCCGCCGACCTGGTTACCGATCAGGCCGCCCACCACGGCGCCGGTGCCGATCGCCACGTAGTTCGGTTGCGGTGCCTGACGCGGTGCCGGGGCGTAGTAGCCATCGTCACGCACGTACTTGGTATGGTGCACCACGCGCGTTTTCGGTGCGGCTTGCTTGACCGGCACTTCCTTGATAACGGTTTCTTTGATCACGACCGGAGCAGGGGCGGGGACGGCCTGCGCCACCACCGGGCCGCCCGGAGCGTATTGGCCCGCAGCCGGCTGGGCATAGGCGACCGGCTGGGCGTAAGCCGCTTGCGAACCGATCGGGGCGGCAAACTGGGCGGCAGCCGGCGCCGGCATCCCTTGCGATCCAGCCGGTGCCAAGGTGGCCGCGTAAGCCGGGTTGACCGCGGCGTTCGCCAGTGGGGCCTGCGGTGCGCTATGCGAGCTCGGCAGGAGGCCGGTGATGGCGGCCGTGCCGGCCACGCTGACAACGATCACCGATACCGCGGCGGCGGCCATCAGCGGGTGGATACGTTGGATGGTGTTCTTGATCGCTTCCATGTTGGTCTCTCCTGATACGTCGTGTTGTTTGATGGAAGTAGATTACCCAGTTGCACTGCGAAGAAATAGACTGTTGCCTGTATCAAACGTAAAGATATGTAAGCAACATACTGCAACTAACCGACATGGGTAATCGGCACCAACGAAAAGGCGGCCATCAAGGCCGCCACCGTCGAGCAGATCATAGTGGAAAAGTTTGCGGCCAGGGCAGGGAAGGTGGAAGCCGTGAACCGGATCAGGCTGCCGCAACCGGCACACCGGCAATGCCGGCCACCTCGCGCAGGCGCTCAAGCAGATGCGCCGGCGTGGCCAGCAGCATATCCGCCCCCCAGGTGACCGGCTCGGTCGCGCCGCAGTATCCCCAGGCACAGGCCACCGTCACCATCCCGGCCGCTTGGCCCGCCTGGATATCACGCAAATCGTCACCGACATACCAGCACTCGGCCGGATCCAGCCCGAGCCGGCGTGCGCCTTCCAGCAGCGGCGCCGGATGTGGTTTCGCATGCGGCATGGTATCGCCGGACACCACGCAGCCCGCATGCGCCAGCCCGATCTGCGGCAGCAGCGGGTCGGTAAACCGCATCGGCTTGTTGGTGACGATGCCCCATTCCATGCCGGCCGCGCGGATGCCGTCCAGCAGTTCGACAATGCCGTCGAACAGCGTGCTGTGCGTCGCCATGTTGGCCTGGTAGCGGTCGAACCACTGCAGGCGCAGCGCTTCGTAACCCTCGTCGCCCGGGGCCAGGCCGAAGGCGGCGCCGATCATGCCGCGGGCGCCGGCCGAAGCGGTCGGACGCAGGATCGCGTAGGGCGTCGGCGCAAGGCCGCGCTCGGTGCGCAGCCAGTTGACGGCTGCTGCGAGGTCGGGTGCGGTGTCGGCCAGCGTGCCGTCGAGATCGAACAAAACAGCGCGCGGCGCTGGCGGGCGGGAAGAAAAAGTCATCACACGAATTATTACAGAGGCTTGCTGCAGGCAACCATGTAGTTGACACTGGTGTCCTGGTTCAGCGAATAGATCTTGGTCAGCGGGTTGTAGCTCAGCCCTTTGAGGCCGTCCACGACCAGGCCGGCATCGCGCGCAAAGGTCGACAGTTCGGCCGGCGTAATGAACTTGGCGTAGTCGTGGGTGCCGCGCGGCAGCATGCGCAGCACGTACTCGGCGCCGATCACCGCGAACAGGTAGGACTTCGGGTTGCGGTTCAGCGTCGAGAAGAACACCTTGCCGCCCGGCTTGACCAGGGTGGCGGCGGCGCGCACGATAGCAGCCGGGTCCGGGACGTGTTCCAGCATTTCCATGCAGGTGACGACGTCGAACTGGCCGGGCTCTTCGGCGGCCATGTCTTCGGCGGCGATCAGTTTATAGCGGACCTCGACGCCCGATTCCAGGCTATGCAGGTCGGCGACCTTGAGCGCCTTTTTCGACAGGTCGATGCCGGTGACTTTCGCACCCTTGCGCGCCATCGATTCCGACAGTACGCCCCCACCACAGCCGATGTCGATCACGTTCTTGCCGCTCAGCGGCACGCGCGCGTTGATCCACTCCAGGCGCAGCGGATTGATTTCGTGCAGCGGACGGAATTCGGACGTCGGGTCCCACCAGCGGTGGGCCAGTTCGCTGAATTTCTGGATCTCCAGCGGATCCATATTGGTCTTGGTGGTGTTGGTCGTAGTCATAGGTGCGAATAATAGCGGAATTGTTCCGGCGCGACGGTTGGAGCGGAGAAAAATGGCATAAAAAAACCCCGCCGCAGCGGGGTTCTTTCGATGCAGCTTCAGCTGCGCTCAGCAGCAATTACTGCTGGTTGCCGCGGGTACCGACGACTTCGATTTCCACGCGACGGTTCTTGGCGCGGCCGGCGGCGGAGGTGTTGTCGGCCACAGGCTGCTTCTCGCCCTTGCCTTCGGTATAGACGCGGGTCGATTCGACGCCCTTGCCCTGCAGGTAGGACTTGACGGCCTCGGCGCGGCGCACCGACAGCTTCTGGTTGTACTCATCGGTGCCGACCGAGTCGGTGTGGCCGACGGCGATGATGACTTCCAGGTTGATGTCTTTCAGCTTGCCGACCAGGTCGTCCAGCGAGGCTTTGCCGGCAGGCTTCAGCACGGCCTTGTCGAAGTCGAAGAAGGCGTCGGCCGAGTAGCTGACTTTTTCCGAGGTCGGCACGGGAGCCGGTGCCGGGGCCGGTGCAGGCGCCGGCGGCGGTGCTTCAACCGGCGGCGGCGGCGGCGGGGCGACGCACTTGCCGTTTTCCAAACGCTCCGGTGCCACGCACAGCGGCGCATCGCAACCCGGGACTGCATCCGCCGGGGTCCAGTACCCGGTACGCCAGCACAGGCCGAAAGGATTGCGGACGATCACGCCGCGGGCATCCTGCGCGTAGGCGCTGTACGGCGTTTTCGCCTGGATGTCGGTGGTCAACGGGGCGTACGGAGGTGCGCTCTGCGCAAAAGCGCTGCCGGCCATCGCTGCCGAAGCGGCGAGCATGAGGGTTGCTATTTTTTTCATATTTTTTCTTCCTTTCGGTAAAATCTTGCCGGTGCGAAACTGCGCAAAAAATCGCTGGATGTGAGCAGAATACTAACATCTTGTGCAGCCGAGTCTGTTTCGCATTGTGAAACAAGCAATTAACTTCTCGGCCATTTTGCCACATGGGCTACTTCCGCACGACCGCCAGTTGCTCAATTGTGGTGCATGCGATTGACCACGTTGTTTGTGCGCAACAAGAGGTTGTGAGCAGTACGCAAGCTTGACGAACGTTTATGACAAGCATGTGTCAAAACGTCAATTGGGCGTAATTCGCCGTGGTCGGTGGCTTGCTCCCAAATTGCACTGCTGATATAGCGCGCGTGGTAAAATCGTACGCTTGTACTCCCGATTATTCGCCTGAAAGCAATCGACCAGCCAATGGATCAATTCGCAAAAGAAACCGTTCCAATTTCATTGGAAGAAGAGATGCGCAAGAGCTACCTCGATTACGCGATGAGCGTGATCGTGGGGCGTGCGCTGCCGGACGTGCGCGACGGTTTGAAGCCGGTGCACCGCCGCGTGCTGTTCTCCATGCACGAAAGTAATACCGTATTCAACCGCCCGTACGTGAAGTGCGCGCGCGTGGTCGGCGACACCATGGGTAAGTATCACCAGCACGGCGACGCGTCGATCTACGACACCCTGGTGCGCATGGCCCAGGACTTCTCGCTGCGCTACACCCTGGTCGACGGGCAGGGCAACTTCGGTTCCATCGACGGCGACAGCGCCGCGGCGATGCGCTACACCGAGTGCCGCCTGGACAAGATCTTGAACGAGCTGCTGGCCGACATCGACAAGGACACCGTCGATTTCCAGCCCAACTACGACGGCAAGGAAAAGGAACCGACGGTCCTGCCGACCCGCATCCCGAACCTGCTGATCAACGGTTCCTCGGGCATCGCGGTCGGCATGGCGACCAACATCCCGCCGCACAACCTGTCCGAAGTCATCAACGGCGCGCTGCACGTGCTGAGCAACCCGGATTGCACGATCGACGAGCTGATCGAGCTGATCCCCGCCCCGGACTTCCCGACCGCCGGCATCATCTATGGCGTCTCGGGCGTGCGCGACGGCTATCGCACCGGCCGCGGCCGCGTGGTGATGCGCGCCAAGACCCACTTCGAGGAATATGGCAAGGACGGCGGCCGCGTCGCCATCATCGTCGACGAACTGCCGTACCAGGTGAACAAGAAGTCGCTGCTCGAGCGTATCGCCGAGAACGTGCGCGACAAGAAGCTGGAAGGCATTTCCGACATCCGCGACGAGTCGGATAAATCGGGCATGCGCGTGGTCATCGAGCTGAAGCGCGGTGAAGTGCCGGAAGTGGTGCTCAACAACCTGTACAAGCAGACCCAGCTGCAAGACACCTTCGGCATGAACATGGTGGCGCTGGTCAACGGCCAGCCGAAGCTGCTGAACCTGAAGCAGATGCTGGAGTGCTTCCTGTCGCACCGCCGCGAAGTGGTCACCCGCCGTACCGTGTTCGAGCTGCGCAAGGCGCGCGAACGCGGGCACATGCTGGAAGGCCTGGCCGTGGCGCTGGCCAACATCGACGACTTCATCGCCATCATCAAGGCTGCGCCGACCCCGCCGGTCGCCAAGGTCGAGCTGATGCAGAAGGCATGGGATTCGTCGCTGGTGCGCGAGATGCTGACCCGTACCGAACTGGGCGCTTCCGGCGGCATCGAGGCCTTCCGTCCGGAGCACCTGCCGAAGCACTACGGCATGCAGCCGGATGGCCTGTACAAGCTGTCCGACGAGCAGGCCCAGGAAATCCTGCAGATGCGCCTGCAGCGCCTGACCGGCCTGGAGCAGGACAAGATCGTCAACGAGTACAAGGATGTGATGGCGCACATCGCCGACCTGCTGGATATCCTGTCCAAGCCGGCGCGCGTCACCCAGATCATCACCGACGAGATGGGCCAGATCCGGGCCGACTACACCGAAAACGGCAAGGACGCGCGCCGTTCGGCCATCGAGCACAACGCCAGCGACCTCGAGACCGAAGACCTGATCACCCCGCAGGACATGGTGGTGACCCTGTCGCATACCGGTTACATGAAGTCGCAGCCGATCTCGGAGTACCGCGCGCAGAAGCGCGGCGGCCGCGGCAAGCAGGCGATGGCGACCAAGGACGAGGACTGGATCGACCAGCTGTTCATCGCCAATACCCACGACTACATGCTGTGCTTCTCGAACCGCGGCCGCATGTACTGGCTGAAGGTGTGGGAAGTGCCGCAGGGTTCGCGCAACTCGCGCGGCAAGCCGATCGTCAACATGTTCCCGCTGCAGGACGGCGAGAAGATCACCGTGATCCTGCCGCTGTCGGGCGAGAATTCGACCTTCCCGGAAGATCACTACGTGTTCATGGCGACCAGCCTGGGTACCGTCAAGAAGACCCCGCTGCCGGACTTCAGCAACCCGCGCAAGGCCGGCATCATCGCGGTCGACCTCGACGACGGCGACTTCCTGATCGGCGCCGCGCTCACCGACGGCAAGCACGACGTGATGCTGTTCTCGGACGCCGGCAAGGCCGTGCGCTTCGACGAGAACGACGTGCGACCGATGGGCCGTACCGCGCGCGGCGTGCGCGGCATGAACCTGGACGAAGGCCAGAACGTGATCGCGCTGCTGGTTGCCGAGAACGAGCAGCAGTCGGTGCTCACCGCCACCGAGAACGGCTTCGGCTAGCGCACCCCGATCGGCGAGTACACCCGCCACGGCCGCGGCACCAAGGGCATGATCGCGATCCAGACCACCGAGCGCAACGGCAAGGTGGTGGCGGCGACGCTGGTCGATGTCACCGACGAGATCATGCTGATCACCACCGGCGGCGTCCTGATCCGTACCCGCGTGTCCGAGATCCGCGAGATGGGCCGCGCGACCCAGGGCGTGACCCTGATCGCGGTGGAGGACGGCACCAAGCTGTCCGGCCTGCAGCGCGTGGTCGAGACCGACCTGGAAGAGGTGGAGCTGGAGCAGCCGCCCGAGTAAGGCCTCGCACCGAAGCAGGGAGGGCGCTGTCCCTCCCTTTTTGTTTGTATCCGTCTATTAGTACTTAGGAGTAAGCATGAACAAACGTCTGGCTGCCTTCATCGGCACCCTGGTCCTGGCCGCCGCGCCTGCCGCCACCTTCGCCTTCGCGCCGCCCGCCGCCATCGATCCCGCCGTCAACAAGGCCGTCAGGGAGCTGCTGGAAAACATGCGCTACCGCGAGCAGACCGCAGCCACCTTCAAGCAGGGCGCGAATGCGCTGCCGCAGATGCTGCTGCGCGCCTATGCCCAGCGCATCGATGCCGACCCCAAGCTGACGCTCGACCAGAAGAAGGCCGAGCTGGCGAAAGTCTCGAAGGACATCCCGAAGCAGGTGGAAGCCGCTGAAAAGGCGCTGGCCAACCCGAAGCTGCTGGACGACGCGGTGGACGCCCTGGTGCCGATCTACGCCGGCAAGTTCACGCTGGCCGAGCTGAACGAGCTGAACGCCTTCAACCGCCGCCCGGTGGCCGCCAAGCTGCGCAACACCATGCCGGAAGTGACCAAGGAAGCGAACACCGTGGTGCAGACCCTGCTGCGCGAGCGCGTGCTGTCGCTGATGCCGAAGCTGCCGCCGCCGCCGCAGGCCGCGCAAGCGCCGAAGGCGAAGTGAAAACCGCCGGGTAGGGATTTTTTGCAAGATTCATGCGAAAATCGGGAGGCACCACTCCCATTCCCTCCCATGCAAGGACAACCGTGAAAACATCGCTCGCCGCCATCGCTTCCGCCATACTCTTCACCTGCGCGCCGGCGTTCAGCCAGGCGGCGGCGCCGTCGGCCGATCCGGCCGTCGTCAACGCGACCCGGCAGATGCTGGAGGCGATGAAGGTGCGCGAATCGATGCGGACGATGATGGCCACCATGGAGCAGCAGATGCCGGCCCAGATGCGCGCCTCGGCCGCCGCCGCCATCAACGCCAACGCCGGCATGACGGCGGCGCAGAAGGCCGAGCAGCTGAAGAAGCTCGACGAGGCCGTGGCCACCAGCGCCACGCAGATGCGCGCGGTGTTTTCCGATCCGACCCTGGTGGATGAAATGGTCAACGAGACCGTGACGCTGTACGCCGAGACCTATACGCTGGACGAGATCCGCCAGCTGACGGCCTTCTACACGTCGCCGGTTGGCCAGAAGATGCAGGCCAACATGCCCAAGCTGATGGCGCGCAGTTTCGCGATCAGCCAGCGCGTGCTGATGCCGCGCATGCAGAAGATCATGGCCGCCAACGGGCAGGCCGCCGGCAAGTGAGGGC
>JAKOOD010000251.1 GCA_022701635.1 Burkholderiaceae bacterium
CTAAATATAGTGCTATGCAACATCGATAGTGCTTTACAAAATTTTTGACTTGCTCAAGACTTGGTAAAAAATAAAATGATAGCGCTAACTGCTATCCACACGGAGACCAGACTATGGCAGCAAGCAATTCCCCTCCCACGCCACGACACCCGCACAGCTGGGTCGTCATGGGCGTCAGCGGCTGCGGCAAGAGTACCGTCGGCGCCGCGCTGGCCGCGCGCCTGGGCCTGCGCTTCATCGAAGGCGACAGCTTCCACCCGGCCCGCAACGTGGCCAAGATGTCGGCCGGCCTGCCGCTGGACGACCACGACCGCGCCGACTGGCTGCAGGCGCTGGCCACCGAGATCCACAGCGCACGCGCCCAAGGCAGCGGCCTGGTGCTGTCCTGTTCCGCGCTCAAGCGGCGTTACCGCGACCTGTTGCGCGAGGCCGATCCGGACCTGCGATTTGCGCACCTGCAGGGTCCGCGGACACTGATCGCCGAGCGCATGGCCGGCCGCAGCGGCCATTACATGCCGCCGGCCCTGCTGGACAGCCAGTTGCGCGACCTCGAGCCCCTGGACGATGGCGAAGCCGGCCTACGCCTCGACATCACCGAAGCACCACAAGCGCTGGTCGATCGCATCGTCCGGCGCGCGGCTTGAACGACGCCTCCGCATCGGGCTTTTGCATCCTGTCCTGAAAGGATCTACCTGTGTTGAATATGTTATCGGTGCTGCTGGCGGTCGGGCTGCTGACCTTGATGATCGCCTGGGGCAAGGTGCAGCCCCTGATCGCCTTCGTGATCGCCGCCCTGGTGGCGGCCCTGATGCTGGGGATGCCGGCCGCGAAGATCCCCGGCGCCATCGAAAAAGGCATCGGCGACCTGCTCGGCTCCCTGGTGGTGATCATCTGCCTGGGCGCCGTGTTCGGCAAGCTGATCGCCGACAGCGGCGCCGCCCGCTGCATCGCCGGCTCCCTGGTCAAGCGCCTCGGCCTGGGACGCATCCCGGTGGCGATGACGGTCACGGGATTCGTGGTCGGGCTGCCGCTGTACTACAACGTCGGCTTCGTGCTGATGGTGCCGCTGATCTTCTCGCTGGTCTACCAGTCGGGGCGGCCGGCGGTGGCGCTCGGCATTCCGCTGCTGGCCGGCCTGTCGATCGCCCACGGCTTCCTGCCGCCCCACCCTTCCGCCACCGCGCTGGTGGCGGCGGTGCATGCCGACATCGGCAAGACCCTGGTCTACGGCCTCGCGGTGGCGATCCCGACCCTGATCATCGCCGGGCCGATCTTCGCCATGTCGCTCGGCCACATCCGCGCGCAGCCCTCGCAGATGTTCCGCCACACCGAGGTGCCGGACACCGAACTGCCCGGCGCCTTCAACAGCTTCGCCACCGCGCTGCTGCCGGTGGCGCTGCTGGCCGCGCTGACGCTGCTGACGCTGGCCCGCCCCGAATTGACCAAGCCGCTGGCCTTCCTGTCCAACCCGCTGGTGGTGATGCTGCTGTCCTACGCCGTCGCGGTCTGGACGCTCGGCCTGGCGCGCGGCAAGACGCTGCCCCAGGTCATGCAATCGGCCCAGGAAGCGCTGCGCGAGATCGCGCCCATCCTCCTGATCATCGCCGGCGCCGGCGCCCTGAAACAGGTGCTGGTCGATTCCGGCGTCAGCGCCGAACTGGGCAAGCAGCTGAGCCAGATGCCGGTGCCGCCGCTGCTGCTGGGCTGGGCGGTGGCGACGCTGATCCGCATCTGCCTCGGCTCCGCCACCGTGGCCGGCGTGACCGCCGCCGGCGTGGTCGGCCCGCTGGTCGAGAGCTCGGGCTGCGATCCGAACCTGATGGTGCTGGCGGTCGGCGCCGGCAGCCTGATGTGCAGCCACGTCAACGATTCCGGTTTCTGGATGTTCAAGGAATATTTCGGCCTGTCGCTGAAGGACACCTTCCGCTCGTGGTCGATGATGGAGACGCTGGTCGGGATCTTCGGGCTGCTGTTCGTGCTGCTGCTGTCGGTGCTGATCAAATAAGTCAAACAGGAGACAATAACAATGAAGATGATGTCGACTTCGCGCCCGGCGCCGCTGGTGCCCGCACTGGCGCTCGGCCTGGCCTTCGCCGCCGGCGCCGTATCGGCCGCGCCGGCCTCCACCTCGGCCTACCAGCAGATGCCTGACGACCCGCACGCGGTCGTGGTGCGCACCAGGGGTGACGGCGTCGCCGACGACAGCGCCGCCATCCAGGCAGCGATCGACAACGCCGCCAACAAGGGCGAAGGCGGCCTGGTGTTCCTGCCGTCGGGCCGCTACCGCATCACGCGCAGCATCCTGATCCCGCTCGCCGTGCGCGTGTACGGCGTCGGCAAGACCCGCCCGGTGTTCGTGCTGGCGGCGAACACGCCGGGCTTCCAGAAGGGCGTGGCCAACATGGTGATCTTCACCGGCGGTGACCAGTACACGGTCGGCAAGGTGCCGATGCCGGTACAGAGCGAAGTACCCTTCAGCGGCAAGGTGCGCGACGCCAATTCCGCCACTTTCTATTCGGCGCTGTCGAACGTCGACTTCGAGATCGGCGACGGCAACCCGGCGGCCAGCGCGGTGCGCATGCACACCGCCCAGCACTCGAACCTGAGCCACATCGATTTCCATACCGGCTCGGGCCTGGCCGGCGTCTACCAGGTCGGCAACATCGCCTACGACCTGCGCTTCTTTGGCGGCCGCTACGGCATCCTGGCCGAAAAGACCTCGCCGGCCTGGCAGTTCACGCTGCTGGACGCGCAGTTCGACGGCCAGCGCGACGCCGCCATCCGCGAGCACGAAGCCGGCCTGACGCTGGTGAACACCACTATCCGCAACACCCCGGTCGGCATCGAGATCGACCGCGGCTACGGCGACTGGCTGTGGGGCCGCGACGTACGCTTCGACAACGTGACCAAAGCGGCGCTGGTGGTCAGCAACGAGGACAACGTGTACACCCAGGTCGGCTTCGAGAACGCCAGCGCGCGCAAGGTGCCGACCTTTGTCCGCTTCCGCGACAGCGGCAAGACCCTGGCGGGGGCCAACGGCGGCGGCGCCTACAAGGTCGACGCCTTCAACTACGGCCTGGCGCTGCAGGACATGGGCACGCCGGGGCGCTTCGCCACCAACTACAAGACCTCGCCGCTGTCCGCCTCATCGGCAACAGCAGCGGCAACGGCAGTGGCAGCAGCGCCGGCCTTGCGGCCGCTGCCGCCGACCGCGCAATGGGCCAACGTGCGTGGCTTCGGCGCCCGCGGCGACGGCAAGGCCGACGACACCGCGGCGCTGCAGAAGGCGATCGACAGCAGCCGGGTGGTCTACCTGCCGCTCGGCTTTTATCTGGTCAAGGACACCGTCCGCATGAAGCCGGACACGGTGCTGGTCGGCCTGCATCCGGGCTTGACCCAGATCGTCCTGCCGAACGGCGCGCCCGCCTTCGAGGGCGTCGGCAGCCCCAAGGCGCTGCTGGAAAGTGCGCGCGGCGGCGACGCCATCGTGTCCGGCATCGGCCTGGCCACGGGCGAGGTCAACCCGCGCGCGGTGGCCCTGCTGTGGCGCGCCGGCGCCAATTCGCTGGTCGACGACGTGCGCATCCAGGGCGGCCACGGCACCCGTCTGGCCGACGGCCGCCGCAGCGATCCCTACCAGAAGGATGCCAATGTCGATCCCACCGCCCACTGGGACCGCCAGTACCCCAGCCTATGGGTGACGGATGGCGGCGGCGGCACCTTCTCCGGCATCTGGACCCCGAGCGGCTACGCCCAGGCCGGCTTCACCGTCACCAACACCAGCACGCCGGGCCACGTCTACGAACTCTCGGCCGAACACCACGTCCGCGCCGAGATCGTGCTCGACGGCGTCAAGAACTGGGAATTCCTGGCGCCGCAGACCGAGGAAGAGGTGCGCGACGGCATGGACGCGGTGTCGCTCGAGATCCGCAACTCGAGCAACCTGCTGTTCGCCAACTACCACGCCTACCGCGTGACGCGCTCCATCAAGCCGGCGCCCAGCGCCGTGAAGATCACCAACTCCAGCGACATCCGCTTCCGCAACGTCCACGTCAACGGCGAGAGCGGCTTCGCGAC
>JAKOOD010000286.1 GCA_022701635.1 Burkholderiaceae bacterium
GCGCACCTTCGGACTGGTCGGCGGCGACATCTTCCACGGCGCGCTCGGGCTCGACCAGCTGTTCTCGGCGCGTCCGATGCTGGGCCATGCCGACTACCGCGGACCGCTGGCCGGCCTGTACACCTGCGGTGCTGACACCCATCCCGGCGGCGGCGTGACCGGCGCGCCCGGCCACAATGCCGCCCGCGAAATCCTGCGCGACCTCGGCCGCCACCCGCGCTGATGCGGCAGGGGCGCGCCATTCGCGCAGCAAGTTGATCGCAGCACCGGACCCGCTGCCGGGTATGATGGCCGCGAACAAAACCGCATTCCGGAGACCCGCTTGGACCCGAACCGCCGCCGCCTCGCCCTGACCCTGCTCGCTTCGCCGCTCTGGTCCACCGCGCTCCACGCGGCCACGCCGGCGCCGCGGCAACGCGCGATCACCGACTTCGGCGCCATCGACGACGCCACCACCGACGATGCCACGGTCAACACCCGCGCGATCCAGGCCGCGATCGACCATGTGGCCGGGCAGGGCGGCGGCACGGTGGTGGTGCCGCGCGGGGTCTTCGTCAGCGGCGCGCTGTTCCTGAAGCCGCGGGTGCACCTGCACCTCGACCAGGGCGCAGTGCTGAAGTGTTCGACCGACATGAAGCACTTTCCGGTGCGGCGCACGCGCATCGAAGGCCATTTCGAAGACCATTTCAATCCGGCCCTGATCAACGCCAGCGGCTGCGACGGCTTGAAGATCAGCGGCGAAGGCACGCTGGACGGCGCCGGCCGCCAGGTCTGGGACCTGTTCTGGAAGCTGCGCAACGCCGCGCCGGACAAGCGCAATTTCCCCAACCTGGGCGTGCCGCGCGCGCGCCTGGCCCTGATCGAGCGCTCGCGCGGCGTCACGATCGAAGGCGTCACCTTCAAGGATTCGCAGTTCTGGAACCTGCACCTGTACGACTGCCGCGACGTGACCGTGCGCAACGCGCGCTTCCAGGTGCCGGACGACTACAAGCAGGCGCCCAGCACCGACGGCATCGACCTCGACAGCTGCCGCGACGTGACCATCGAGGGCTGCCATTTCTCGGTGACCGACGATTGCATCGCCGCCAAGGGCTCGAAGGGCCCGCACGCGCTGGATGACCAGGACAGCCCGCCGGTCGAGCGCATCCGCGTGCGCAACTGCGTGTTCCGGCGCGGCCATTCGGTCATGACGCTGGGGAGCGAGGCCACCGTGGTGCGCGACGTCGTGGTCGAACACTGCACGGCGACCGGCGTCGGCAACATCGCCGTGCTCAAGCTGCGCCCGGACACGCCGCAGCAATACGAAGACATCCACCTGCGCAACCTGACCCTGGATTCATCCAGCGGCGCGGTGATCAGCATGCAGCCATGGACCCAGTACGTGGACCTGAAGGGGGCCGCGCCGCCGCGCTCGACCGTGCGCAACATCAGCCTGGAAAACATCAAGGGCCGCTTCGGCACGCTGGGCACGATCAAGCCGAATCCCGGCCAGACCGAGATCGGCGACATCCTGCTGAAGGACATCGACCTGCAACTGGCCGGCGAAGGTTTCGAGGTCAGCGGTGCCGGCAAGCTGCGCCTGGAGAACGTGGTCGTGAACGGCAAGCCGCTCTCGGTGTAGCCGCGGCCCAGGCGGTAAAATGCCGCTTCCAGAAGCGAGGCGACCATGACCCAGGCAGCACCCGGCATTACTATCTCCAGAATCCTCCACGCGGGCTACGTGATGGCCTGCGAAGGCACGCGCATCGCCTTCGACACCATCTTCGAGAACCCGTTCAGCCGCAACTGCCACGCCTTTCCCGACCTGCGTTTCGACCAGGACGCGATCCGCCGGCAGCGCTTCGACGCGGTGTTCATCTCGCACTTCCACGACGACCACTGTTCGCTCGAGAGCCTCGACCTGCTGGACCGCGCCACGCCGATCCATATCTACTGCATCTTCGACGAACTGTTCGACATGGTGCGCCGGCTGGGTTTCACGCACGTGCACGCGCTGCGGCTGAACGTGCCGGTGACGGTCGGCCCGTTCCAGGTGATCCCGCGCGAGGCGATGGATGCCGACGTCGATTCGATGTTCCAGGTGAAGGCGGCCGGGCTGAACGTGCTGAACGTGGTCGATTCCTGGATCGACGACGGTACCCTTGCCCAGCTGGTGCGGGAAGGGCCGTGGGACATGGTGCTGTGGCCGTTCCAGACCATGCGCGAGATCGAGGTGCTGGCGCCGTCGCGTTCGACGCCGGCGCCGCCGGCCCTGCCGGAGGAATGGATCCCGCAGCTGCAGGCGCTGGCGCCGCGCTACGTGGTGCCGAGTTCCTGCCAGTTCCTGCAGGAGCCCTGGTCCTGGTACAACCGCGCCTTCTTCCCGATCACCTATGCGCAGTTCGCGCGCGAAGTCGGCGCGGCGCTGCCGGCGGCGCGGGTGGTGCGGCTCGATCCATCGGTATCGGTGCAGCTGGACGCCGCCTCGCTGCGGCCGGCGCCGCCCCTGGACTGGGTGATCCCGGTCGGCCCGCAGGACGTCGATTACGTCTACGAAGGCAACGCCGCGCCGCCGCCGACCGCGGCCATCGCGCGCCACTTCGCGCCGCTGGCGCCCGGGCAGTTTGCCCGCGTGCTGGATTACTGCCGCACCACGCTGCCGGCAAAATACGGCGCGATCGACGCCGCCTCGGACTACTTCGAGCAGCCGCGCATCTGGCGCCTGTCGCTGCTCGACCATGCGGGACAGGCGACCCACTTCCGCTACCGCCTCGAACCCGGCGGCCCGGCTGCGCTCGACGACAGCGATGCGCCGCTCGGCTGGACCACCGAGATCCCCGCCACCAAGCTGTACGGCGCGCTGGAAGAGGGCGAGTCGCTGACCACCATGTACCTCCGCATCAACGATACGGTGTTCGACGCCGCCACCGAGCGCGCCCTCGAAGACGCCGACGTGGTCGACGACCCGCTGATCCGCTGCCTGTTCAGCGACACCTTCGGCGCCTACCAGGCGGCCCAGTTGCGGCGCCTGCTGGCGCGTTCACTTCCCGAGTAAAGCCAGCGACTGCTCCCAGTCGCCTTCCCAGGCCTGCAGGAAGCCGTGCGTCTTGAACGTGCGCTTCAGGGCGCCCAGCGGTGCGCGGTAGACGTCGTGCAGGCCCAGCGCCAGCGTCACCGGGTTCCAGACCGCGTTGCGCTTGGACTTGCGCGCGCTCGCCTTTACCCGCGCGCCGTCGTCGCCAAAGATACCGATGGCCTCGTCCAGCGCCTTGTCCAGGTCCATGCGCACGATGCGGCCGAAGGCTTCCAGCACCTCGGCCTTGCCGATGCCGTACTGCGATTCGGCTGCCGGGGTCGGCGTCTTCTGCACCGCCCCTGAGGCTTCGTGCTTCAGCTTGCCCGCCAGCTTTTCCAGGTCCTTCTTCTGGAAGCGCAGCGCCTCGAGCGGATAGCGCAAACCCGGTGGCGGCAGGTGCACCGCAATCTTGTACGCGTCCTTGGTCATCGTGATCAGCACATCGTCGCTGCCGGCCAGCAGGCGGGCGACGTCGCCTTCGAAGAACACCGGGGCCGCGTAGCCGCCGTTGGCATCGCCGAACAGCGCGGGCATGGCGGCGTCATAGTCCAGCCAGACGTAGGGCGTCAAGCCGTGCCCGAGCAGATGCGCGAGGGTCCAGGGCGTGCCGGTCTGCTGTGTCAGCCAGGCGCATGCTTCGCCGGTGGTGGCGCGGAAGGGAAGGTCGGTCGTGCTCATGGCTTCTCGAATACGGTAATGGACGGCCATTGTAGTGCAAACGCTTGACAGCTAAATATGATGACAATAATATGAAGGTCATCATATTTGAACACAGCCGCCATGTCCACGGACCTCAAGCAAACCCGCCGCGAACAATCGCACGAACGCATCCTCGACGCCGCCGCCCGCGCCATCTGCCGCGACGGCTATGCCGGCCTCGGCGTCGCCAACGTGATGAAGGAAGCGGGGCTGACCCACGGCGGCTTCTATGCCCACTTCGGATCGCGCGACGCCTTGCTGGCTGCCGCCGTCGAGCACGCCGGCGAGCAGAGTGCGGCGCGCATGCGCGAGCGTCTCCAGGCCCGGATCGCCGAGGGGGCCAGTGCGCTGCGCGCGCTGATAGAAGAGTACCTGTCGGCGCGGCATGTCGAGGCGCTCGACCAGGGGTGCCCGGTGGCCGCGCTCGGCGCCGACCTCGCGCGCGGCGAGCCGGCCCTGCGCCAGGTGGCCGAAAGGCGCGTGCTGCAGTTGGCCGGCGCGGTGGAACGGGCGCTGCCCCCCGGCAGTGCCGCCGGCACCGGCATGGTGATCGCCAGCACGCTGGTCGGCGCCGTCCAGATCGCCCGGGTGCTGCAGGGCGCAGCACGCCATGCCGTGCTGCGCGGTTGCAGGGATGCGCTGCTGAACCAATACGACCGTCCCGCCGCGGCAAGCTAATCCAATGGGTGCCGTTGGCGCAGGCCGCGGCATTTTTTTCACCATAGAATATGACGATCGTCATATTTTGATCATCAGGAGAGCCAGTATGAAACTCGACAATGCCACCGTCCTCGTCACCGGCGCCAACCGCGGCCTGGGACTGGAATTCGCCCGCCAGGCACTCGCCGCCGGCGCCCGCAAGGTCTATGCCGGTGCGCGCGACCCGGCCAGCGTCACGCTGCCGGGGGTGGTGCCGGTGCGGCTGGACGTCACCGATCCGGCCCAGGTGGATGCCGCCGCTGCCGCCTGCGGCGACGCCACCCTGGTGGTCAACAACGCCGGCATCGCCACCATGGGCGGCTTGCTGGAGCCGGGCAGCATCGATGCCCTGCGTGCCATGTTCGACACCAATGTGTCCGGCCTGCTGCGCGTCAGCCAGGCCTTTGCCCCGGTCCTGGCGCGCAACGGCGGCGGCGCCTTCCTCAACGTGCTGTCGGTGGCCAGCTGGATCAGTACACCGGGCCTGGGTGCCTATGCCGCCACCAAGTCGGCCGCGTGGAGCGTGACCAACGGCCTGCGCATCGCGCTGCAGGGGCAGGGCACCCAGGTGCTGGGACTGCATGTCGGCTTCATCGATACCGATCTCACGCGCGGCATCGACCTGCCCAAGCTGGCGCCGGCGGACGTCGTCGCCAAGGCGTATGCGGCGCTGGAAGACGGCGCGAGGGAGGTGCTGATCGACGAACTGTCGCAGCGGGTGCGGCAGGGAGTGGCCGCGGATCCCGGTATCTATCTCGACAACGTCGCGCGCGAGGCGTGATGCAAGCCTGAGATCCGGAGGCGCTGCTGTCGCCGGATTTTACATAGTTCCTTGCAGGAACTTCTAGGAAAAAAATATTCTGATTGGAATCAAAGACATACGCGGCAACAAATGTTAGGCACGAGTGTTGCTTATCTTATAATCTCTTACTACGAGGAGGTTGCCATGTTGTTGAGGTCTGTCAGTAAACTGCTGGTCAGCCTGTCAGTCTTCGCTTGCTCATCCTTGTTTGCCGCGCCGCTGGTTGTAGACCTCAGCAATGTGCAGAGCAACGCATTGTTCACCGATCCCGGCAATACGGTGCTGACCTTCGACGTCGGCGCGAACTCGGCCATCACCGGTTTTTCGTTCACGGCGACCCTGACCGCCTTTACACCGAGCTGGCTCTCGGAATTCGGCCTGGCAGTGAGCGACTCGAGCGTGAGCAGTGGTTTCTTCATCAATCCGGGCGTCGGCGACGACATGCCGGGTACCGGCAGCTATGCCGGGGCCTACGATCTTGCCTCCCTTGGCCTCGCCTTCAATGTCGGCGCCGACGGCATCCTGCGCCTCGAGTTCTACGAGGATGTGGACGACCTGGCGGGGCCGGATGGCCAGTGGAGCTTCGGCACCCTGACCTTCGACGTGGAAGCGGCGGGCGGACCGGACCAGCCCGGCGAGGTGCCGGAGCCGGGCTCGCTGCTGCTGCTGGGTGCCGGCCTTGGCGCGCTAGGTTACGCCGGCCGTCGCCGCCGCGCCGTGCGCAAGCCTTCCTAACGCCCGTCGCGTCCGCGATCGGTTTCCGCCGCATCGGCCTCGCCGCTGCGCGCCACCGGCAGATGCCAGTCGTAGCGGATCGCCGCCAAGCGCAGCACGAAGCACAGCGCCGCGCCGGCACAGGCCATCGTGGCGCTGTGCCAGCCCAGGGCATCGCCGGCGACCACCACCGTGGCGCCGGCCAGCGCCGCCACCGCGTACACCTCGGCGCGCATCACGGCCGGGATCTCGGACAGCAGCACGTCGCGCGCGATGCCGCCGCCGATCCCGGTCAGCATGCCGAGCAGTGCCGCCATGTACGGCTGCACCCCGAACACCAGCGCCTTCTGGGCGCCGGCCACGCAGAACAAGCCCAGTCCGGCCGCGTCCAGCACCAGCACGGTGTTGCGCAGGTGGCGCAGGCCCGGATGCCAGAAGAAGATCAGCACGCCGGCCATGATCGACGCCGCCAGGTAGCGCCAGTCGCCGATCGCGGCCGGCGGCGTGGCGCCGATCAGCAGGTCGCGCACGATGCCGCCCGAGTTGGCGGCAACAAAGGAGAGCACCAGCACGCCGAACAGGTCGAGGCGGCGGCGCACGCCGGCCACGGCGCCGCTGAGTGCGAACACGAAGGTGCCGAGCAGGTCGAGCGTCAGGACCAGGGTCCGCAGCGCGGTGCCTACATCGAGTGAAACAACATTAAGTGAAACAGCGGGAAACATCGCGTCAAGCCTGATTTCGGTAATCGGTACGTCCGGCGCGGGCGCGCCGCGGACAACAGGACATTATGAGGCTTGCGCGCCTGCCACGGAAGGGATGCGCCCGGCCACGTCGGCATCGGGCGCAAACGGCATTGTCGGGTTATCGTAATTACGTTCATCAATCTAACGGCTGATTCATGAGTGCCAATCATAAGGTCATGCAGTATTCATGCGCCCGCGTGTGACGATTTGCCATTATCATGCGCGCTGGGTCGGGGATGGACCGCCGACCACCATGACATCTTCAAAGGACAATATGACTGTGAAAGCCTATGGCGCCCTGGCCGCCGACAAGCCACTCGAATCCCTCGACATCGAACGCCGCGCACCGGGTGCGCACGACGTCCAGATCGACGTCGCCTTCTGTGGCGTGTGCCACTCCGACCTGCATACCGTGCGCGCCGAATGGGCCGGTACGCTGTTCCCGTGCGTGCCGGGCCACGAGATCGTCGGCCGCGTGTCCGCGGTCGGCGGCCACGTGCAAGGCGTCAAGGTCGGCGACCTGGTCGGCGTCGGCTGCATGGTCGACAGTTGCCAGCACTGCGGCGATTGCGAAGACGGCCTGGAAAACTACTGCGACGGCATGGTCGGCACCTACAACGGCCCGACCCAGGACGCCCCCGGCCACACGCTGGGCGGCTACTCGGAGCAGATCGTGGTGCACGAGCGCTTCGTGCTGCGCGTGAGCCATCCGGAAGAGCAGCTGGCCGCCGTGGCGCCGCTGCTGTGCGCCGGTATCACCACCTATTCGCCGCTGCGCCACTGGGGCGCGGGTCCGGGCAAGACCATCGGCGTCGTCGGCATCGGCGGCCTGGGTCACATGGGCATCAAGCTGGCGCGCGCGATGGGCGCCCACGTGGTCGCCTTCACCACCTCGGCATCGAAGATCAAGGATGCCGAGGCGCTGGGCGCCCACGAAGTGGTGGTGTCGCGCGATCCGGCAGCGATGGCGGACCGTGCCAAGACGCTCGACCTGATCATCAACACCGTGGCCGCACCGCACGACCTGGACGCCTTCCTGAACCTGCTCAAGCGCGACGGCACCATGGTGCTGGTCGGTGCCCCGGCCACGCCGCACCCGTCGCCGCAGGTGTTCAACCTGATCACCAAGCGCCGCGCGATCGCCGGCTCGATGATCGGCGGAATCCCGGAAACCCAGGAGATGCTGGACTTCTGCGCCCAGCACAACATCGTCGCCGACATCGAAATGATCCGTGCCGACGAAATCAACGAGGCCTACGAGCGCATGCTCAAGGGCGATGTCAAGTACCGCTTCGTGATCGATAACGCGACCCTCGCAGCGTAACGCCCTCGGTTTTCAAGCCGCCGCCCGTGCGCTGCGCGGGGGCGGCTTTTTCTTTTCCTGTCGATGAATCCACATATTTCCATGGCTCCGGGCGCACGCCTGGAGCAGCCCGCGGCGTGGGGCGCCGTGTTCGCCCTGTCGCTGGCCGCGTTCGCGCTGGTCGCGTCCGAATTCATGCCGGTCAGCCTGCTGACGCCGGTGGCCGCCGAACTCCACATCAGCGAAGGCCAGGCCGGCCAGGCGATCGCCATCTCCGGCGCGTTTGCGCTGGCCACCAGCCTCTTGATTCCGGTGCTGGCCGGACGGCTCGACCGCAAGGTGCTGCTGCTGGCGCTGACCGGCCTGATGATCAGCTCCGGCACGGTCGCGGCCTATGCGCCCGACTACACGATGTTCATGGTCGGGCGGGCGCTGATCGGCATCGCGATCGGCGGCTTCTGGTCATTGTCCGCGGCCACCGCGATGCGCCTGGTGCCGCCGGCGCAGGTGCCGCGCGCGCTGGCGATCCTGAACGGCGGCAACGCCCTGGCGACGGTGGTCGCGGCGCCGCTGGGCAGCTGGCTGGGCGGCGTGATCGGCTGGCGCGGCGCCTTCTTCTGCGTGGTGCCGGTGGCGGCGCTGGCCTTTGCGTGGAAGGCCGTCAGCCTGCCACCGATGCGGCGCGAACAGTCATCCGGCTCCGCCAACGTGCTGAGGCTGTTGAAGCGGCCGACCGTGGCGCTCGGCATGGCCGCGAGCGGCCTGTTCTTCATGGGGCAGTTCACGCTGTTTACTTACCTGCGCCCCTTCCTCGAATCGGTGACGCATGCCGGCGTGCAGACGCTGTCGCTGCTCTTGCTGCTGGTCGGCGTGGCGGGCGTGGTCGGTACCACCTTCATCGGTCGCTTCCTGGAGCACGGCATGTACCGCACGCTGGTCGTGATTCCGTTGCTGATGGCGGCGATCGGCGTGCTGCTGGCCGCGTTCGGCGGCTCGGTGCCTGTCGCGGCGGTGCTGCTGGCGCTATGGGGGCTGGTGGCGACGGCGGCCCCGGTGGGCTGGTGGACCTGGCTGGCCCGGACCTTACCGCACGACGCCGAAGCCGGCGGCGGACTGATCGTGGCCGTGGTGCAGTTGTCGATCATGCTCGGCGCCAGCGCCGGCGGCCTGCTGTTCGACGCCGTCGGCTACGGCGCGACCTTCGGCGCCAGCGCCCTGATGCTGCTGGTGGGCGCCGCGATGGCGGTGCTGGCCGCGCGGGCGGCGCGGCGCGAAGCGGCAGCCTGAACGTGGACGCGGACGCGGAGGCAGAGGCGGAGGCGGAGGCGAGGTCGCACCATGTATCGGATGCCGCTCACGCCGAATGCACCGTGCGCCGCAAGCTCTGAGCGATGCCGCACCGACGCGGGACCGTACCGGGTGCAAGCTACGCTGACCGACCCGCTGTCGCGCTTCCGTGACATCGACTCATCGAGGAGCCATTGATGCCCAACGATTCCAGCGACTTGTTGCCTACCCGGCTGTTGCGTCCCGCCGGTCCGCCCCGGCGCGTCACCGATGTCCGCCCGGTGCAGATCGATGATGAACGGCTGGCTGCCGTCCTGCCGCCGGACGCGGCGCTGATGGCGCTGCACCAGGGCACCGTGCATGCGGAGGGTCCCGCCTGGCAAGGCACGCAGCATCGCCTGGTATGGTCGGACGTGCCCAACCGTCGCTTGCTGGGGTGGTACCCGGACGGGCATGTGGAGGTGCTGATCGAAGGCACCTGGTTCATGAATGGTAACGCCATCCAGGCCGATGGCGGCATGGTGCATTGCGAGCACGGCCGGCGCTGCATCAGCCGCGGCGGGGATTACGGCAACGCGCCCGAGCCGATCGTCACCCACTACCAGGGCAAGCGGCTCAACGCGCCCAACGATATTGCGGTCGCGCCGGACGGCGCGATCTGGTTCACCGATCCCTTATTCGGCATCCTCATGCCGAACCAGGGGGCCCTGGCCGCGCCCGAGCTCGATCACTGCAGCGTCTATCGGTTTGATCCGCGCGGCGGTACGCTCCAGCGCATGGCCGATTTCGAGCAGCCGAACGGCATCGCGTTCTCGAGCGACGGCGCCACGCTGTACGTGTCCGATACGTCGCTCTCGCTGGGCGACGTACCCGGCCAGCGCGCCGGCGACAGGCACGAGATCATCGCCTTCGACGTCGCGCCGGACGGTGGGCTCGCCAACCGGCGCTTCTTTTGCCACACCGATCACGGGGCGCCCGATGGGTTCACGGTCGATGCGCGTGGCTGGCTATGGACGGGTGCGGCCGACGGCGTTCACGTCTGGGCGCCCGATCGCCGCAAGCTCGGCTTCATTCCGACGCCGACCGTGGTCTCGAACTGCACATTCGGCGGCATGGACGGGCGTCGTCTGTTCATCACCGCGAAGGACTTTCTCCTTGCTGTCGACCTGCTCGGCTGAGCTG
>JAKOOD010000368.1 GCA_022701635.1 Burkholderiaceae bacterium
ATTTCTGGCGCAAGGGGGATGGGGGCGCGCTGCGCGCGCTGAAGGTGCTATGCCCGCTCCAGCTGGTACTGGCGGGCGGACTGATCTTTGCAGCCGATGCCGCCGGCTTCACCAACCCGGCCGGCTACAGCATCGCGATCATCGTCGGCGTGAGCCTGGCCGGTGCGGCGGCGTTCGCGGCCTGGCGACTGCTACTGGGGGTCATCGCACGCTGATGGGGCGTTGAGCATCTAACAACCCCTCCATGGCCGCGTTGCATCGTCTCGCCGTACTAGCGTACTGTCTTCGACGCCGCGTCGGCGAGCCGCATCTCTTGTCCTGAAGGCGTGGTTGGACGCTCGTCCCTCTTAAACCTTGGATTCGGAGGCGGCCAGCTTCGCTTCCAGCTGCGCCACGCGCGATTCCAGTGCTTCCAGCTTGGCGCGCGTCTTGGCCAGCACCTGGGCCTGGATATCGAATTCCTCGCGCGTGACCAGGTCCAGCTTCGAGAAGCCCTGGGTCATCATCGCCTTGACGTTGCGCTCGATGTCCTTGGCCGGCGAACTGTCGATCGCCTGGTTGATCTTGCCCTGCAGATCGTTAAAAAAGTTGTTCATGTGACTCTCTTCCTGATGTCCGATATGGTGCGCACCGGCGCGGTGCGAGCGTGCCTGAATTGGTGCGCGCACTGGTTTGGCGCACACCCACGACACATCGTTTGTTTTTTTGAAACCTGGATATGGGGGATTGGCCCGCGAAAAACAAGGAGCGCCTGCTCTTGTTTAGGGTGGCACGCATCCTGCTAAAGCATACCTAAAACATAAAAAGGTGCAGATTCAATTGTAAACCGCCTTTACAGAATCCGTTCAACAACAAGGGGAAATGTAATGAAGCGTTTGAGCAGGAAGTGGTTTCAAGCATCTTTTCTAGGCGCAAGCCTGTGGACACTCACGATCGGTGTGGCGGGCGCCCAGGAACAACCGCCCGAACATCAAGTGAGCTTCAATGCCGCGGTGACCAGCGATTACCGCTACCGCGGCCTGTCCCAATCCCGCCTCGACCCTGCACTGCAGGGCGGCGCCGACTACGTGCACAACCCGACCGGTCTGTACGTAGGCACCTGGCTGTCCACCATCAAGTGGACCAAAGACCTGGGTGGTGACGGCAATATTGAATGGGACATTTACGGCGGCAAACGTGGCAACCTGAGCGACGACATTACCTATGACGTCGGCGGACTCTACTACTTCTACCCGAATAACAGCCTGACGCCCAATGCCAACACCTTCGAACTCTACGGCCAGCTCGGCTATGGCCCGGCCTACATCAAGTATTCGCATTCGCTGACCAACCTGTTCGGTACCGCAAACAGCAAACAGAGCGGTTACGTCGACATCGGCGCCAACGTCGATCTCGGCAGCGGCTTCACCCTGAACCTGCATGCCGGCCACCAGGAAGTGCGGCACAACGGTCTGTATTCCTATGACGACTACAAGGTCGGCGTCACCAAGGACTTCGGGATTGCCTCGGTGGCGCTGGCATATATCAAGGCCAATACCAATGGCTACCTGAGCCCGTCGGGGGAAAACCTCGGCAAGTCAGCGGCTTTGCTGACTGTTTCAAAAACTTTCTGAAAGAGGCAATCGTATGAAAATGATCACCGCCATCATCAAACCCTTCAAGCTCGACGAGGTGCGTGAAGCCTTATCCGAGATCAACGTGCAGGGCATCACGGTGACCGAAGTGAAGGGCTTCGGCCGCCAGAAGGGTCATACCGAACTGTACCGCGGCGCGGAGTACGTGGTCGACTTCCTGCCGAAGACCAAGATCGAGGCGGCGGTCGACGACGCCATCGTCGACCAGGTGATCGACACGATTCAGAGCGCGGCACGCACCGGCAAGATCGGTGACGGCAAAATTTTCGTCTCCAATCTGGAGCAGGTAATCCGTATCCGTACCGGCGAGACCGGCAACGATGCGCTGTAAGGGGAAACCGATGACTCACACCATGACAAAACTGATCGCCGGCGTCACGATGGCGCTGGCACTCGGCAGTGCGTTGCCGGTGCTGGCCCAGGATGCCAAGCCGGCCGCTGCCGCGCCGGCCGTGGAAGCGCAAGGGACCGCAGGGCCGACCTCGGCCGCACCGACTGCTGCCGAAGCCGCCGCGCCGGCTGCCGCGGCACCGGCTGCCTCCTCCACCGCCGCCGCGCCTGCGGCGCCGGCCGCCGCAGCCCCGGCCGCCGCACCGGTCGCGCAGAAGGGCGATACCGCCTGGATGTTCGTCGCCACCCTGCTGGTCATCATGATGACGATTCCAGGCCTGGCCCTGTTCTACGGCGGCCTGGTGCGCGCCAAGAACATGCTGTCCGTGCTGCTGCAGGTGTTCACGATCTTCTCGCTGATCATCGTCCTGTGGTGCCTGTACGGCTACTCGCTGGCCTTCACGGAGAATACGGCCTTCATCGGCGGCTTCGACCGCGCCTTCCTGAAGGGCATCTGGGATCCGGTCGCGGCCACCTTCACGACCGCCGCCACCTTCAGCAAGGGCGTGGTGATTCCCGAGTTCATCTACGTGGCCTTCCAGGGCACCTTCGCCGCCATCACCTGCGGCCTGATCGTCGGCGCCTTCGCCGAGCGCGCCAAATTCGCCGCCGTGCTGGTGTTCATGGTCCTGTGGTTCACCTTCGGCTACCTGCCGGTCGCCCACATGGTCTGGTTCTGGACCGGTCCGGACGCGATCAAGGATGCCGCCACCCTGGCCACCGAATCCGCCAAGGCCGGCTGGCTGTGGCAGAAGGGCGCGCTCGACTTCGCGGGTGGTACCGTGGTGCACATCAATGCCGCCGTCGCCGGCCTGGTCGGTGCAATCCTGATCGGCAAGCGCGTCGGCTACGGCCGCGAATCGATGGCCCCGCACTCGCTGACCATGACCATGATCGGCGCCTCGATGCTGTGGGTGGGCTGGTTCGGCTTCAACGCCGGTTCGGCCCTGGAAGCGGGCGACGTCGCCGCCCTGGCGTTCGTCAACACCCTGCTGGCCACCGCCGCCGCTACCCTGTCCTGGCTGTTCGGCGAATGGATCACCAAAGGCAAACCGTCGATGCTGGGTGCCGCTTCGGGCGCCGTCGCCGGCCTGGTCGCCATCACCCCGGCCTGCGGTTTCGTCGGCCCGATGGGCGGCCTGATCATCGGCCTGGTGGCCGGCATCGTCTGCCTGTGGGGCGTGAACGGCTTGAAGCGCCTGATCGGCGCCGACGACTCGCTCGACGTGTTCGGCGTGCACGGCGTGGGCGGCATCCTGGGTGCATTGCTGACCGGCGTGTTCGCGGCGCCGCAGCTGGGCGGCCAGGGCATCTTCGACTACACCACCAACAAGATGTCGGCCGATGCGTACTCGATCGGCAGCCAGGTGCTGGTGCAGGCGGAAGCGATCGGCACCACCATCATCTGGTCGGCGGTCGTGTCCTTCATCGCCTATAAAATCGTCGACGTCGTCATCGGCCTGCGCGTGGCCGAGGATGCCGAACGCGAAGGCCTGGACATCACCAGCCATGGCGAGTCGGCTTATCACTCCTGATCGGCTGTTGTAGCTTAGTTAACAAAAGCGCCCCGCGGGGCGCTTTTTTCATGTCCCGCGGGTATCAAGCCTTTAAAATGTGCGGCATCACCCCAACTTGAACCAACCGATACCGCTAAGAAGCCCCAAGGACGTCAATACTATGGTTCCCCACCTCGCCACCGCCCTGACCGGTCCCCTGATGGACCTGGAAAAGAAAATTCTCGAAGCCACCCCCGCCATCGAGCGCTGGTTCCGTCTCGAGTGGCAGGAGCACACGCCGCCGTTTTATTGCTCGGTGGACTTGCGCAATGCTGGCTACAAGCTGGCGCCGGTGGACACCAACTTGTTCCCGGGCGGCTTCAACAACCTGTCGACCGAAATGCTGCCGCTGACCGTGCAGGCGGCAATGGCGGCGATCGACAAGTATTGTCCGGACGCGCGCAACCTGCTCCTGATCCCGGAAAGCCATGCGCGCAACCCGTTCTACCTGCAGAACGTGCAGCGCCTGATGCAGATCTTCCGCCAGACCGGCCTGCACGTGCGCCTCGGTTCGCTGTCGCCGGACGTCACCCAGCCGACGCCGCTGGCGCTGCCGGACGGTAACATGCTGGTGGTCGAGCCGCTGGTGCGCTCGGCCAACGGCCGCCGCGTCGGTTTGCACGATTTTGACCCCTGCACCATCCTGCTGAACAACGATCTGTCGGCCGGCATCCCGAGCATCCTGGAAAACATCCACGAGCAGTCGCTGCTGCCGCCGGTGCATGCCGGCTGGGCCATGCGCCGCAAGAGCAACCACTTCAAGGCCTTCGACGAAGTCGCCAAGAAGTTTGGCAAGCTGATCGATATCGACCCGTGGATGGTCAACCCGCTGCACAGCAAGCTCGGCGAAGTGAACTTCCAGGAAGATGTGGGCATGGAAGCGCTGGCCGATAACGTGTCGGCGCTGCTGTCCAAGATCAAGAAGAAGTACAAGGAATACGGCATGAAGGATCAAAAACCCTTCGTCATCGTCAAGCCCGACGCCGGCACCTACGGCATGGGCATCATGACGGTGAAGGATGCCAGCGAGCTCAAGGACCTGAACCGCAAGCAGCGCAACAAGATGTCGGTGATCAAGGACGGTGTAGAGGTGACCGACCTCATGATCCAGGAAGGCGTGCCGACCTTCGAATCGATCAACGACGCGGTGGCCGAGCCGGTGGTGTACATGATCGACCGCTACGTGGTCGGCGGCTTCTACCGCATACACGCCGAGCGCGGCATCGACCAGAACCTGAATGCGCCGGGCTCGCAGTTCGTGCCGCTGGCGTTCGCCCAGCAGCACGCGATGCCGGACCTGAAGGCCAAGCCGGGCACGGCGGCGCCGAACCGTTTCTATGTGTACGGCGTGGTGGCAAGGCTGGCGCTGCTGGCGGCGTCGCTGGAGCTGGAGCGTACCGACCCGGATCCGGAGATCTATTAATTGACATCGTAGGGTGGGCACTCTGTGCCCACGCGTGACGCATGCACGGTGTTGGCCGTCATCGAAGGAACGCCAACTCGATGCACGCTTCCACGTGGGCACGGGGTGCCCACCCTGCGTCCGGTCGGCGTTCAGTCCTTGCGGGCCATGTAGACGAAATGCGAGCGCAGCGGCGGCACCAGCGCCGTCAGCAGCTCGGGCACCAGCCATGGCAGGCGCGCGATCGCGCGGCTCAGCGGCGGCACCAGCATCAGCGTGCGGTAATGGCGCTTTTCGGCCGGCCAGAAGCGCAGCAGTTCGACCTCGCTGACCTTGCGCACGTTGGGGTTGCGCGGGTTGTTGTAGCGGAAATCGAAGATCATGGTCCAGCCGCCGGGACGCAGCACGCGCCACATCTCGGCCGCGAGCGCGCGCCGCATGTCTTCGTCGAGGATCGATGAAAACACGGTGTGGGCGCTGACCAGGTCGACGCTGCCGTCGGGGAAGGCATCGAGCAGGCCGAGGTGCCAGCGCACGCCGGGCGCCGTTTGCACGCGGGCGCGGTCGAGCCGGTCCGGCTGCAGTTCGGTACCGGCCAGGCCGCCGGGCGCGGCGCCCCAGTCGATCAGCTGGCGCAGGAACAGGCCGTCGCCGCAACCGACGTCGAGCGCGCGCAGCGTCGACAGGTCCGGACCGACGGTCGTGGCCAGCAGCCTGGACAGTACACGCGCCCGTTGCGCCGACTGGTGCACGATTTCCGGGCGGTGCCAGGCATAGCGCGCCAGCGCGGCGCCGCCATGCCACTGGCGATAGACGTGGTTGATGCGTTCGTGCTCGGCCTGGTTCGTCATCGGTTCCTCCCAAGCCGTCATCTTCGCCAAGCACCCCGCATGGGCGCTTGAGAGACCGCAAACACGACCCGGATAGATGACTTTTTGCCAATAGGCATCGGCCGGGTTGACGCGACAGTCGCGTGCGGGCGCTTTCCGCGAGAATCCGTGTTTCCGGCTAAAATCAGGGCATTGCCTCGATTGGAACCCTCATGAAAATCGCTTTTCTCGCCGATCCGCTGTCCGGCTTCAAGACCTACAAGGATTCGACCTTCGCGATGATGCGCGAAGCGGCCGCCCGCGGCCACCGGATCTATGCCTTCGAACAGCGCCACATGGTGCTGGACCAGGGCGTGGTCAGCGCCGATGTCAGCGAGATCGCGCTGACCGGCGACGCCGACGACTGGTACCGCGTGCTCGGCACCGACAGCGTGCGCCTGTCCGAATTCGACGCCGTCCTGCAGCGCAAGGACCCGCCGTTCGACATGGAATACATCTACGGCACCTACCTGCTGGAGCTGGCCGAGCGTCAGGGCGCGCGCGTGTTCAACAAGCCGGCCGCCATCCGCGACCACAACGAAAAGCTGTCGATCGCCCAGTTCAGCCAGTACACCTCGCCGACGCTGGTGACCTCGTCGGCTACCCAGCTGCGCGCCTTCCACGCCGCGCATGGCGACGTCATCTTCAAGCCGCTGGACGGCATGGGCGGTGCCGGCATCTTCCGCGTCAAGGACGATGGCATGAACCTGGGTGCGATCATCGAAACGCTCACCGACAACGGCGCGCGTACCATCATGGCCCAGAAATACATCCCGGCCATCGTCAAGGGCGACAAGCGGGTGCTGGTCATCGGCGGCAAGCCGGTGCCGTTCGCGCTGGCGCGCATCCCCCAGGGCGGGGAAGTGCGGGGTAACCTGGCCGCCGGCGGCCTGGGCGTGGCCCAGCCGATCACGGCGCGCGAACGCGACATCGCCGAGGCCCTGGGCCCGGTGCTGGCGGCGCGTGGCCTGTTGCTGGTAGGATTGGATGTGATCGGCGATTTCCTGACGGAAGTGAACGTTACCAGTCCGACCTGTTTCCAGGAGATCACCGACCAGACCGGCTTCAACGTGGCCGGGATGTTCATCGACGCACTGGAACAGGCGGCCACAGGAAACTGACATGGTAGGCATTCTGCTGATGACCCACGCACCGCTGGGTCAGGCATTCATCGCCGCGGTAGCACACGTGTTCCGCGGTCCCACGGAGTTGTTCGAAGCGATCGACGTGACGGCGGACCAGGACACCAATGAGGTCAACGAACTGGCGCGCCAGGCGATCAAGCGCCTCGACGACGGCGACGGCGTGCTGGTCATCACCGACATCAAGGGCGGCACGCCGTCGAATTGCTGCAACGCGCTGGCGCAGGCCGGGCACGTGGAAGTCATCGCGGGGATCAGCCTGCCGATGCTGCTGCGCGCGATTACGTATCGGCGCGACACCCTCGACGTGGTAGTCGAGATGGCACTGGCGGGCGCCCAGAACGGCGCGGTCAGGGTCGACAACAGGATCCGGGTCGGCACCTGACCGGTCTTTTCAATTGGCGAGACGATAAAAAAACATGATTCAACAGGAACTCGAGATTATCAACAAGCTGGGCCTGCACGCCCGCGCCTCCGCCAAATTCACCCAGATGGCCGCCCGCTACCAGAGCGACGTCTGGCTCACCCGCAATGCACGCCGCATCAACGCCAAGTCGATCATGGGCGTGATGATGCTGGCCGCCGGCAAGGGCGCCAAGGTGACGCTGGAAGCCGACGGTGCGGACGAACAAGCGTGCATTGCGGCCCTCACCGCGCTGATCAACGATAAATTCGGCGAAGGCGAGTAACGATGCCGGAATCACGAGCCGGCCGCGGTCACCCGGGAAAATCGATGGCATCGTTCACCCTGCATGGCATTCCGGTCTCGCGCGGCATCTCGATCGGACGCGCGCACCTGCTGACGCCGGCCGCGCTCGACGTCAAGCATTACCTGGTCGCGGAAGAACAGGTCGAGGCCGAGGTCAAGCGCTTGCAGCACGCCATCGGCGTGGTGCATGGCGCCTTGCAAGATCTCTGGACCGACCTGCCCAAGGATGCGCCGACCGAACTGGGCGCCTTCATCGACGTCCACGTGCTGATCCTGTCCGACCCGATGATCTCGGAGGCGCCGCTCGACATCATCCGCTCGCGCCACTACAACGCCGAGTGGGCGCTGGTGACCCAGATCGACGAGCTGTCGGCGCAGTTCGACGAGATCGAGGATGCCTACCTGCGCGAGCGCAAGCAGGACATCCAGCAGGTCGCCGAGCGCGTGCTGAAGGTCCTGATGGGTACCGCGCTGTCGGCGCCGCCGGTGCCTAGCGGCGAGGACCACTTCCAGCCGCAGATGATCGTGGTCGCCCACGACATCTCGCCGGCCGACATGCTGGCCTTCCGCGACCGCTCCTTCGTCGGCTTCGTGACCGACGTCGGCGGCCAGAACTCGCACACCGCGATCGTCGCGCGCAGCCTCGACATCCCGGCCGCGGTCGGCATGAGCCAGGCCTCGCGCCTGGTCGAGCAGGACGACTGGGTGATCGTCGACGGCGATGCCGGCGTGGTGATCTGCAATCCGAGCGCGCTGGTGCTGGAGCAGTACCGAGCGCGCCAGACTGCCCTGATCAAGGCGCGCAAGCGCCTGCTCAAGCTGAAAAAGACGCCGGCCGTCACCAAGGACGGCACGTCCATCACGCTGCTGGCCAACATCGAGCTGCCCGACGACTGTCCGGCGGCGCTGGAGGCCGGTGCCCACGGCGTCGGCCTGTTCCGCTCCGAATTCCTGTTCATGGGCCGCGGCGCCCAGGCGCTGCGGGTGCCGAGCGAGGACGAGCAGTTCGAGCAGTACCGCAAGGCGGTGCTGGCGATGAAGGGCCGCGCGGTCACCATCCGCACCCTCGACGTCGGCGCCGACAAACCGCTGGACCAGACCGAGCACACGGCGCTGAACCCGGCGCTGGGCCTGCGCGCGATCCGCTATTGCCTGGCCGAGCCGCAGCTGTTCCTGACCCAGCTGCGCGCGATCCTGCGCGCGTCCGCCTTCGGCAAGGTGCGCATCCTGATCCCGATGCTGGCGCACGCCTTCGAGATCGACCAGTCGCTGAACATGATCGCCCAGGCCAAGACCCAGCTACGCGAGCAGGGGATGGAGTTCGACGAGGCCATCGAGGTCGGCGCCATGATCGAGATCCCGGCCGCCGCGCTGGCGCTGCCGATGTTCGTCAAGCGCATGGATTTCCTGTCGATCGGCACGAACGACCTGATTCAGTACACGCTGGCGATCGACCGCGTCGACTACGAGGTGGCGCACCTGTACAATCCGCTCCACCCGGCGGTGCTGAACCTGATCGCGATGACGATCGCCGCCGGTGCCAAGGCCGGCATCGACGTCGCCGTGTGCGGCGAGATGGCGGGCGACATCAAGCTGACGCGCCTGCTGCTCGGCATGGGCTTGCGCGAATTCTCGATGCACCCGGCCCAGCTGCTGGCGGTCAAGCAGGAAATCCTGGCGAGCGACCTCAAAACCCTGACCACGCGCACCCGCCGCATCCTGCGTGCGATGGAACCCGGCGACATCGCCGAGGCCGTGGAGCAACTGCAGTCACTGTAATACCAGCGCTGTACTACTGAATAACGAAATCCATGGCTTCTCTCGGAACAGTCTCACCCCAGGCGATGCATTTCGCCGAACCGCTGCGCCTGCAAAGCGGCGCCGCCCTCGGCGACTACACGCTGATGTACGAAACCTACGGCACCCTGAATGCCGACAGATCGAACGCGGTGCTGATCTGCCACGCGCTGAACGCATCGCACCACGTGGCCGGCCACTACGCCAACGAACCGAAAAGCGCCGGCTGGTGGGACAACATGGTCGGTCCCGGCAAGCCCGTGGACACCGACCGCTTCTTCGTCATCGGCATCAACAACCTCGGCTCCTGCTTCGGTTCCACCGGGCCGATGCACGTCAATCCGGACACCGGCAAGCCGTATGGCGCCGCCTTCCCGGTGGTGACGGTGGAAGACTGGGTCGCGGCCCAGGCCCGCCTGGCCGACCGGCTCGGCATCGATTGTTTCGCGGCCGTGATGGGCGGCTCGCTGGGCGGCATGCAGGCTTTGGCCTGGTCCATCATGTTCCCGCAGCGCCTGCGCCACTGCATCGTGATCGCTTCGACGCCCAAGCTGTCGGCCCAGAACATCGCCTTCAACGACGTCGCGCGCCAGGCCATCCTGACCGACCCCGACTACCGCGGCGGCGACTTCTACGAATACGGCGTGGTGCCGAAGAACGGCCTGAAAGTGGCGCGCATGGTCGGCCACATCACCTACCTGTCGAACGACGACATGGCGGAAAAGTTCGGCCGCAAGCTGCGCAACGCGTCCGAGAACGACGACTACAAGTTCGGCTTCGGGGTCGATTTCGAGATCGAGTCCTACCTGCGCTACCAGGGCGACAAGTTCTCGGAATACTTCGATGCCAACACCTACCTCCTGATCACCAAGGCGCTCGATTATTTCGACCCGGCGCGCGAGCATGGCGGCAGCCTGGAAAAGGCGCTGGAAAACACCCGGGCGCAGTACCTGATCGCCTCCTTCAGCACCGACTGGCGCTTCTCGCCGGAGCGCAGCCGCGAGATCGTGCAGGCGCTGCTGGCCAACCGCCGCAAGGTGACCTATGCCGAGGTCGACGCGCCGCACGGCCACGATGCCTTCCTGCTGGACGATGCGCGCTACATGAGCATCGTGCGCGCCTACTACGGCCGCATCTGGGAAGAATGTGTCGATGCCAAGGCAAAGGAGGCCGCATGAAATTCGAAGACCTGAGCACGCTGCGCCCCGACCTTGCCTTCATCGCGCACTGGGTCCGCAACGGCTCGCACGTGCTGGACGTGGGCTGCGGCGACGGCGCCATGCTGCGCTACCTGGAAACCGGCAAGCACTGCACCGGCTACGGCGTCGAGATCGCCGACGACAAGGTCCTGGAAAGCACGAAGCGTGGCATCGACGTGATCCAGCACGACATGGAGCAGGGCCTCGACCTGTTCGGCGACAATGCCTTCGACATGGTGCTGTGCCTGTCCTCGCTGCAGATGATGCAGCACGTGGAGGCGCGCCTGCGCGACATCGTCCGCGTCGGCAAGGAAGCCATCGTCTCGTTCCCGAACTTCGCGCACTGGCCGCACCGCATCTCGCTGCTGAAGGGCCGCATGCCGGTGTCGCGCTCGCTGCCTTACCAGTGGTTCGACACGCCCAACGTGCGCTACGCCACGATCAACGATTTCAAGGAACTGGCCGAGAAGTGCGGGCTGGAAGTGCTGGAATACGTGGCGCTGGCCGACGGCAAGCCGGTGTCCTTCCTCCCCAACCTGCGCGGCAGCCTGGCCGTGTTCCGGTTGCGCAAGAAGGATCTCGTCGTCGCTTGATATGATGCGCGGTATTGACAGCGCTTTCGAGGAACGACCATGAAAAAAATATTTGTTTTGGCGGCATTATGCGCCGCCATGCAGGGCGCGGTGGCCCAGGACGGCAAGCAGGTGGTGCAGGACGGCATCGTCGTCAAGCCGCTCAAGGACGGCCTGGTGCGCAACATCCTTGCGCCCGAGGAGCAGATCAACCAGCAATCGGCCCAGCAGTACACTTCCCTGATGGGCCAGGCCCGGGAGAAGGGCGCGCTGGTGCCGTCCGACGACCCCCAGGTGAAACGCCTGCGCGCCATCGCCCAGCGCATCATCCCGCAGACGGCGCGCTGGAACCCCAAGGCGAAACAGTGGAACTGGCAGGTCAACCTGCTGAAGTCGGACCAGGTGAATGCCTTCTGCATGCCGGGCGGGCGCATCGCCTTCTTCACCGGCATCATCGACAAGCTGAAGCTGACCGACGACGAAATCGCCGCCGTGATGGGCCACGAGATCGCGCACGCGCTGCGCGAGCACGGGCGCGAGCGCCAGAGCAAGGCCACCGGCACCAGCCTGATCACCGGTATCGGCGGCGCCGTCCTGTCGGCCTGGTCCGGCTACGACGTGCGTGGCGTCGCCAACGCGGCCGGCCAGATGGTGGTGCTGAAGTTCTCGCGCGACGAAGAGCGCGAGGCGGACCTGGTCGGCCTCGACATCGCCGCGCGCGCCGGCTACGACCCGCGCGCCGGCATCGCCCTGTGGAACAAGATGGCGGCGCTGGACGAGCGCGGCGCGCCGATCGAGCTGCTGTCGACCCACCCCGGCGGCGCCAATCGCATCGAGCAGATCCAGGATCACATGAACGTGCTGTTGCCGCTGTACGCGCGCGCCAAGGGCACGTCGGTCGAGCGGCTGCCGGCCTACCGCACCAACCTGGCAGCGCGCTGAAGGACCGCATGGCACGTTTCGTCAGGAAGGGCCACCAGGCCGCAGCCAACGCCCAGGTACCGCTGCCGGTGCGCGACGGCGTGGCCCCCAGCTACCTGTGGATCGACGAGACCCGCAGCGGGGGCATGCTGGCCTTCCTGGAATCGCATTTCGGCGAGGTCGGCGGCCCGGCCTGGGCCGAGCGGCTGGCGCGCGGCGACGTGGTCGACGGCGGCGGCCAGCGCCTGCAGCCGGACAGCCAGGTGCGCCAGGGCATGCGCATCTGGTATTACCGCGAGCTCGAACAGGAAACGCCGATCCCCTTCGACGAAGCCATCCTGTTCCAGGACGACCACCTGCTGGTGGTCGACAAGCCGCATTTCTTGCCGATGATCCCGACCGGACGCTTCCTGCGCGAGACCCTGCTGGTACGCCTGAAGCGCAAGCTCGACCTGCCGCACCTGACCCCGATCCACCGCCTCGACCGCGAGACCGCCGGCGTGGTCATCTTCTCGCACAACCTGGCCACGCGCGGCATGTACCAGTCGATGTTCCAGAAGCGCAGCATCCGCAAGGTGTACGAAGCGCTGGCGCCGGTGCTCGAAGGCCGCGCATT
>JAKOOD010000371.1 GCA_022701635.1 Burkholderiaceae bacterium
GCCATCCCCTTGGCGATCCGCTTGAGCTGGCGTGTGTACCACAGGACCTCCATGATGCCCATACGGTCGACCGTCTTAAAGCCGGTGCGAATCGGACGCACTTCATCGGCACTGTCGCGTCCTTGGAGCAATGCTGCAGGCGCATCGGGATCGATCGCCAATAGCCGCGCCAGGCCCACCAGATCGAGCGCGCCGGCGCGCAAGGCGGAATTCATGGCGGACGCCGTACGAAATCCCCCCGTTACCATCAATGGCACCTGCACGGTCGCCCGTACCTTCTCGGCGAAATCGAGGAAATACGCCTCACGGGACATGGTGGAGGCCGTTTTCGCGTCACGCATTGCACCGCTCATGGCGGGTGTCTCATAAGTGCCACCAGATATCTCGATCAAGTCGATGCCGGCATCCACGAGCGCGCGGATCGTCTCGATCGATTCGTGCTCCGTGAAGCCGCCATGTTGGAAGTCTGCAGAATTGAGCTTGATCCCCACTGCGAACTCGGGCCCGACCTGGCGTCGCACCTCTGTATATACCGCCATCACGAAGCGCCGTCGCTTCTCGGCACTGCCACCCCAGTCATCCGTGCGGCGGTTATGGTGCGGCGAGAGAAACTGATTGACCAGGTAGCCGTGCGCTGCATGGATCTGCACGCCGCCGAATCCCGCTTTTTTACAGATGGCCGCGCTGCTTCCGAAGCGCTCGATGATGTCTTCGATCTCATTCGCGGTGGCCTCGCGCGGCGTCTCGAACAATGCAGCCATGTCCTCCCGGAAAGGTACGGCCGACGGCGCAAGGTTATGGGCATTCAAACCCTTGGTCGACTGCTTGCCCGGATGGTTCAGTTGGGCCCATATCTGTGCGCCTTGGCCGGTCGCGGCTTGCGCCCATTGCTGCAACATCGGTAGGTCCGTTTCGTCTTCGATCACCACGTTCCCTGGTTCCCCTAGCGCACGGCGGTCGATCATGACGTTTCCGGTGACGATCAAGCCTAGTCCCGATGCCGCCCAGCGGCGGTACAACTGCACAAGCGCCGGCGTCGGTCTGTTGTCGTAGGTGCCTAATGCCTCGCTCATCGCCGCCTTGACCAGGCGGTTGCGCAGCAGGCCGCCGTTGGGTAATTGCAAGGGTTGGTTTAGCAAGTTTGAATTCATTGGGATCGTCAAGGTCAGGGTGTCAGGGAAGGCATCCAGGTGCGTCTTCAAAACGCAGTGCGCTCGTAAGGCGTGATCTGCTTTGGGGGATGCAGGAACGCAGTCAGGCCCTGGAACCACATTACTTTTAGGAAATCTCCGTGAATTGTCAATTCTTGATTGCCCAGTCCCCGCAGGAAGGCCGCTTGGCTATCCTTCGCGGACAGAATCGCAAAGCCCTTGTCCGTATCTTTGAAACTGAAGGTGAACTCCGGCCGATCCACCAGCCCCGACACGGAGCGAATCGCACCGTTTCGGATAAAGTAGGTGCGGCCAATGCCGGCTGCAGTCTTTATGTGAAATACCATCTCCTCGTCGGCGACGTAGCGGGCACAGTCTGGCTTGGTCTTGATCTGGCGTTGTAGCAGGTGCGCTAACATCCACAGCAGGAATTTGAACTTGAGCATGTTCGTCAGCCTCATTCTTGGAGAAATTGCAGTGCGTGTTGCAGGAAGCGTTGTGGATACTGAAATTGTGCACCGTGACCTGCATCGGGGTAGATGAACAGCTGCGCCTGGGTAAGGTTGCGCGCCATGTAGAACGAATTCACGGTCGGGATCATCACGTCATGTACACCGTTCAGAATGAGGGTCGGATGGTCGATCCCGCGCAAATAGGCGAATGGGTCATCTTCCGATACGCGAGCCAAGTAATACATGTTGGCTTCGATCTGTGCAGCAGCCACCTCCCGCGATGATGGTGGATCCTGGTCGATGCGCATGTGGCGGCGCGCCCAGAATGCACCGGCCGCATCCCTGGCTTCCTGGGAGCGTCCGAAAAACAGGTACGCGAAGTCTTCGTAGAGTGGAACCGGGCGAGGTGCCGTGCTCAACACCTTGGGTTCCATAGTAGGATCTCCACCACGTGGTCCGGTTCCAAGTAGCATGAGCTTGCGTACAAGGCTTGGATGGCGCCACGTCAGGTCCAGCGCCTGGAAGCCGCCGAGCGAAAAGCCCAGCACGTCAATTTTGTCCAGGCCCAGCACCCGCATGGCGGCTGCCGCGTCATCGGCCATGTCTTCGATACGCTTGCGAGGGCTACCTTCAGACGAGGCGACGCCTCGGCCGTTGAATAGAACGACCTCGCGCCCTTCGGCGAGTCCATCGGTCAGCAAGGGGTCCCAGTGGTCCATGCCGCCACGGAAGTGCTGCAGCATGAGCAGAGGTGGCTGCGCCGTGAGAGCATTACCCCAGCGGCGGTAGGCGAATCGGGTACCACCCACCTCGATGTAGCGGGTCGGTGCGGTGAGATGACTGTCGGTCATGGTAGGTTCCTCAACAAGTTACTTCGCTAGAAAGGTCAGCGCCTTCGGCACGAAGTCATCGTGATATTGGAAAATACCCCCATGTCCGGCGTCGGGATAGACAATCAACTCGCTGTTCGGCAAGCGCCTGGCCAGGTCGTAGGTGTTTTGGGTTGGTACCATCCGATCCTCGTCGCCATTGGCCACAAGTACCGGTTGCTTGACCACTGACAAATCGGCCGGGCTTTTCTTCCCCCATGCATCGAGCGCGTTGAGCTGCGCCACATAGGCACACACGGTGATCGTCTTATCGCGGTTGTCGGTGCGCTCCTTCAATCGCGTCAAGAAAGCCTTCCCGGCCTCGATACCGTTCGGCGTGCGCGTAAAGAAGAGGTACTGCTTCGGGTCTTGGCCAGTGAATGTGGCCCGCAAGAGGTCGTAGTTCGCCACTCTCGCCACGGTACTGATGCCCGGACCGCCAGCGGGCCCTGTCCCCGCCAGGATCAGCTTGCGCACGAGCAGCGGTTCTTTCAACACAATTTCCTGGGCAATCATTCCACCCATCGAGAAACCGAACAGGTCGACTTGTTTGAAGCCTTTGACCTTGATGAAGGCGAGGGCATCATCTGCCATTTGCTCGATCGTATCGGCCGGCTTGCCGGTTGTTGCCCCGACGCCCCGGTTATCGAAAGCGACAACGTGGTGCTTGGCGGCGATGCCGTCGATGACGCGCGGGTCCCAGTTATCCA
>JAKOOD010000385.1 GCA_022701635.1 Burkholderiaceae bacterium
TACCCAGCTTACAGCTTGTAGTTCAGGCCGACCAGCACCTGGCGGCCATAGGTCGTGTAGCGTTCCGGGGCATAGGCGCCGCTCGAGAACGGGCTGCCCTGGATGGTCTGGTAAGGCGCGTTGTTCAGGTTGTTCGCCTGCACCATGATCGACAGGTTCTTGTACGGTCCCTCCTGGAATTCGTAGCCGACCTGCAGGTCGATCTGCTTCTCCGCCAGGATTTCGCTGAAGGCGCGCTGGGCGAACAGGCCGGTGACTTCGCCGCGGTATTTCGAGCGATAGCGCTCGCTGACGCGGGCCGAAAAACCGTTCTTTTCATAGAACACGGTCAGGTTGGCGACCACGCCGGACAGGCCGGGCAGCTTTTCCGAGGTGCCCGGCCCGTTCGGGTGGATCGAGCTCTCGGTGCCGGAAGCGCTGGCCTGCACGCCGAAGCCGTCTAGGCGCTGCGCGAACATCCCGAACTGCAGCGAGGCGGTGAGTTCGATGCCGCGCACGAAGCCGCCCTGGCCGTTGGCCGGCTGGTTGATGGTGCCGATGTTCTGGATCGGGACCACGGTGCTCGGGTTGGGGAAGCCGGTGTAGTCGAACTCGCGCTGCTGGTTGTAGATGTAGCTCTTCAGGTCCTTGAAGAAGTAGGCGGCCGACACATAGCTGCCCTTGCCCAGGTAATGCTCGAGCGACAGGTCGTAGGAGTTGGCGCGCCACGGTTCCAGGTTCGGGTTGCCGCCGCCGCCGTTCCACATGCGGGTGGTGGCGTCGACGCCGGCGCCGATGCCGGCGCGCATGTCCGACATGCGCGGCCGCGCCACGGTCTTGGCAGCGCCGAAGCGCAGGTAGGTGTCGCCGACGTACTCGCCGAGGTCGAAGTTCAGGTTCAGGCTGGGGAGCACATCGTTGTACGAGGTGCCGCCGGTCAGGTCGGTGATCACGCCGCCGTTGACGGCCTTGCCGCGCGCCTGCTGGTCGACGTGCACGTACTGCACGCCGGCGTTGCCGCGCACCGGCACCCGGCCGAGCCGGGTGTCGATGCCGAGGCGCGCATAGCCGAGCGTCTGCTTCTCGATGACGCCCCAGTCCTGCTGGGCGACGTCGGTATCGACCGGCATCTTGTCGTAGTAGCGCTCGAGGGCCGCGCGCGGATCGAAACTCAGCACGCCCGGGATGCCGGCCCAGGCCAGCGAGGTGGTCGGCTGGATGATGTCGCCGTCCACCGTGGTCAGCGCGCGGTTGTTCTTCAGGACATAGCGCTGCGACACGTCCTCGTGCGACTTCTCGCGCCGGGAGTAGCTCAGGCCGGCCTGGAAGTCGCGGAAGAACCCGTCCAGCTCGCGCTTCACGTTCACCTTGGCCGCGCTCAGCTTGTCCTCGACGATCGGGTGGTGCATGGTGGCGTCGTGGCCCCAGCCGCCGACGTCGGCCAGCTTGACGATGCCCGGGTCGGTGAAGTCCCTCGATGGCGTAAACGTCGGCAGGCCGGCGCCGGTCGGGATCTGGAAGCCGAAGTTGTTGTCGGCCGCGCCCGAACCGGAGCGGCCGAGGCCGGCGTAGGTCTCGGAAGTGGTCTCGCGGCGCTTGGCCGACGAATACGACAGGTCGCCGTCGGCGCTCCACTTGTTCGCCAGGCGCAGGCTGGTGTTCCAGCCGGCGGCGAACAGCTTGTCCTTGCGCATGTTGTAGTCGTTGCGGACGATCGGTTCCAGGTTGACGATATTCCCGCCGGTGAGCAGGCGTGTGCCGCCGATGGTCGAGATCTGCGGGTTGGTGTAGCTGACGGTATCGGCCGAATTCCACATCATGCCGCGCATGATTTCCTTCTGGTCGAACTGCGAGTAGTACAGGTCGAGCACGGAGCGCAGGTCGCGGTTCGGCTTGTAGTCGATCACCGCCATCAGGCCGTCGCGCACCTGCTTGCGCGAGGTCGCCGTGACTTCGGCGCCCTTCAGCGCGGTGACGTCCTCGTTCCCCGGCGGCAGCTTGTTGTTCTGGCCCCACCACCACGACTTGTATTCCTTCTGCTGACCCGGCGAATCGAGGTGGGCGTAGCCGATCGCCAGGCCCAGGGTGCGGTTCATGAACTGGTCGATATAGGAGATCGAGGCGCGGCCGCCGTTGGCCGACCAGCCCGAGTTGATGCTGCCGTTGCCGTTATGCTCGCCGCGCACGTTGAACGCGATCGTGCGTTCGCGCCGGTCGAGCGGGCGCACCGCGCGCAAATCGATGGTGCCGGACAGGCCGGCCGCGGTCATCGCCGCATCCGGCGTCTTGTACACGGTGACGCCGCCCAGCAGTTCGGACGGGTACTGGTCGAATTCGGCGCTGCGGTCGTTGCTGGTGCTGGTCTGCTCGCGGCCGTTCAGCAGGGTCACGCCGAAGTCCGGCGCCAGGCCGCGCAGCGAGATCACCTGGGCGCGTCCGGCCACGCGCTGCGCGGTCAGGCCCGGCAGGCGCGCGATCGATTCGGCGATCGAGGAATCGGGCAGCTTGCCGATGTCTTCGGCGGTGATCGCTTCGACGATGGAATCCGAGTCCTTCTTGATCGCGATCGAGCTTTCGATACTGCCGCGGATGCCGGTGACCACCACCTTGGACGCGGTGTCCGGGGTGTCTTCCTGCGCCAGGGCTGCCGTGCTCCACAGCAGCATGGCGCAGGCGGCGGCGATCGGGGTCACGGAAAGCGGGTGGCGCTTGTTGCCTTGATAGGCCATGTCATGTCTCCAGTGTTTTTATCAGGGTTGGAAACGTTGCCAAAATCGAACGCGATGAAATTGGAAACGTTGCCAAATTGCGGCACATTATTGTATTGCCGTTAATTCGATGTCAAGACGCGTTGTGCGTGTGCGCAACACCGTACGTCGATAAAACGTGCGCGGCGTCGCGTCGGCGCCCGCCGTCAGGGCTGGGCCACGCCCTGCCAGGTAAAGCTGGCCACGCTCCCGGCCGGCAGGGTGTAGGCGAAGCCGCGTCCCGCGACACGCACCGCCAGCTGCCGCGGCGCGGCGCCGCCGTTCGCCACCAGCAGCGCGATCGAGCCGTCCGGGTTGCGGAAAGCGACGTTCGGCAGCACCCCTTCCCCTTCGCTGGACGCGATCCGGTAGGCCCCCGGCAGCACGAAGCGGCTGGCGTGCGCGAGCGCGTAATACTCGACGTTGCGCGTGACCGCGCCGGTGCGCGCATCGATGGTCACCACGCCGCGGCAATCCTTGCAGCCGCCCAGGTGCGGGCCGTCGTCCTGGTCCAGCGCCAGGTTCCAGAACAGCACCCCGCGCGCCCAGCCGCGGGTGGTGTCGATCACCAGGGTCTTGGTGAAGTACTGCAGGTTCTTGGCCCAGTCCGGCGACCAGCGCCCGCCCGAGCATTCGGTGAACCAGGCATCCTTGGCCGGGAACAAGGCGTGCAGCCGGCCCATCGCGCGCACGTCGCCGCCGTAGCAATGCCAGGCGATGCCGCTGACGTATTTGGCGGCGCGCGCATCGGACAGCACGATGGCCGGCGATTCCGGTTCGTCCCAGTTGTGGTCCCAGTCGAAGATGGCGGTGCCGGGATGGGCGCGCGCCAGCAGCGGACCGAGATGGCCCCCGATGAAGGCCGCGCGCTTGGCCGGGTCGACCCGCATGCCGGGATAGCTGTCCGGTTCGAAGTGCGGCTCGTTCTGCAGCGTCAGCGCGGAAATCGGCACGCCTTCGCGCTGCATCGCGTCGACGTAGCGGTTCAGGTAGCGCGCAAAGGCGTCGTAGGCTTCCGGTTTCAGCGTGCCCTGCACCAGGCTGCCGCCGCTCTTCATCCAGGCCGGCGCGCTCCAGGGCGAGGCCATCACCTTCAGTTGCGGGTTGATCTTCAGGGCCGCCTTTACCGCCGGCAGCACGGTGTCGCGCTGGGGATCGAGCGAAAAACGGGCGAGTTGCGGATCGCTCTGCCCCGGCGGCATGTCGTCGAAGCTGTAGTGGCTGCGCGAGAAATCCGAGGCGCCGATGGTCAGCCGGGTGAACGACAGGCCGATGCCGTCCGCCCGCTTGGCGTCGCCGCTAGCGCGCCCGAACAGTTCCCGCATCAAGGCGTCGCGCTGCGCCGGATTCATGCGCTGTTCGATCAGGTAGGCGGAAGCGTCGGTGATGGCGGCGCCGAAACCGGCCATCTGCTGGTAGCGGGTGGCGGGATCGATCTCGATCACGGCGCCCTGGGCGCCGGCGGGGGCCGCCGCGCCGAACTGCGCATCGGGTTCGCGCGACAGCAGCTTGGCCTGGTCGCCGGTGGTGATCCAGGCCTGCACCGCGCCTGCGGGCGCCGCCGTGGCCACGCCCTGCACCAGCGCGAACAGTGAGGCGAGCAACAGCGCAAGCGCGCGGGGGCGCCCGTTCGGGGTCGGCATCGACATCGTGTCTCCTGTGGATTGTTATGGATGGCAGCGCGCCGCGCACTGATTGGAAACGTTGCCAAATTATTGGCCGCAACTATATCACCTGTGTTCCCGATGTCAACGTGAACGCACCCAGCAAGGCGGATGCATTATTATGAGAGTAATCAAATTAATCAAATTACATTGTTGGCATTCATGAACCAATTTACCCTGCAGCAAAAGTTTTTCTTGCTCCTGCTGACCCTGATCACGATCGGGTTCTTCTGGATCCTGTTCCCCTATTCCGGGGCCGTGTTCTGGGGCGTTGTGTTCGCCATCCTGTTCGAGCCGCTGTACCGCTGGCTGCTGGGCAAGACCAAGCACAAGCCCACGGTGGCCGCCCTGCTCACGCTGCTGTCGATCATCGTGATGGTGCTGATCCCTGTGGCCCTGATCACCGGTTCGCTGATGCAGCAGGCGGCCAGCGTGTACAGCATGATCAGTTCCGGCCACATCGACGTCGGCGCCTACTTCCGGCAAGTCATGAGCGTATTGCCGGACTGGGTGACCAGCCTGCTCGAACGCTTCGACCTGACCTCGCTGTCGACGCTGCAGCAAAAGCTGCAGGACGCCGCCGCCCAGATCAGCCAGACCGCCGCCCGCCAGGTCATCAACGCCGGCCGCAACACCTTCGATTTCCTGGTCGGCCTGACCGTCATGCTGTACCTGCTGTTCTTCCTGCTGCGCGACGGCAAGGGGCTGGCCGCGAAAATCCGTAGCACGGTGCCCTTGAGCCGCAAATACAAGCAGCGCCTGTTCAACAATTTCACGACCGTGGTGCGCGCCACCGTCAAGGGCAACGTGCTGGTGGCCATCGTCCAGGGCGCGCTGGGCGGCCTGGCATTCTGGGTGCTGGGCATCCAGGCGCCGCTGCTGTGGGCGGTGGTGATGGCCTTCCTGTCGCTGCTGCCGGCGGTCGGCGCCGCCATCGTGTGGGCACCGGTGGCCATCTACCTGCTGGTCTCCGGTTCGGTCTGGCAGGGCGTGGCGCTGATCGCCTGGGGCGTGCTGGCGATCGGCCTGGTCGACAATATCCTGCGCCCGATCCTGGTGGGCAAGGACATCCGGATGCCGGATTACCTGGTACTGATCTCGACGCTGGGCGGCATGGAACTGTTCGGGCTGAACGGCTTCGTGATCGGCCCGATGATCGCGGCGCTGTTCATCGCGGTGTGGGACCTGTTTGCCACGGCCGAGGAATTTCATCAGGAGT
>JAKOOD010000397.1 GCA_022701635.1 Burkholderiaceae bacterium
GTTGGTGCCAGTCGGTCGCCTGCTGGTACTGGTGCGCGATGTTCAGCAGCTTGGCTTCGCTGAAGTAGTTGCCGATGATCTGCAGGCCGACCGGGCGCTTGGCGTTCTTTTCGCCCTGGCCGAAGCCGACCGGGATGGACATGCCGGGCAGGCCCGCCAGGCTGGTCGACAGCGTGAAGATGTCGGCCAGGTAGTTGGCGACCGGGTCGTCGGATTTCGCGCCGAGGTCCCAGGCCACGGTCGGGGCCACCGGGCCCATGATCACGTCGCACTTGTCCTTGAACGCGGCCTGGAAATCGTCGGCGATCAGGCGGCGGATCTTCTGTGCCTGCACGTAGTAGGCGTCGTAGTAGCCGTGGCACAGCACGTAGGTGCCGACCATGATGCGGCGCTGGACTTCCTTGCCGAAGCCCTGGGCGCGGGTCTTCTTGTACATGTCCTGCAGGTCGGTGTACTCCGGGGCGCGGTAGCCGTAGCGCACGCCGTCGAAGCGCGACAGGTTGGACGAGGCTTCGGCCGGGGCGATGATGTAGTACACCGGGATCGACAGCGACGTCTTCGGCAGCGAGATCTCGACCAGGGTGGCGCCCTGTTTCACGAATTCGTCGAGCGCGGCGCGTACCGCCTGCTCGACGTCGGCGGCCAGCCCTTCGCCGAAGTATTCCTTCGGTACGCCGATGCGCAGGCCGGCCAGCGGCGCGTTCAGCTCGCGCGTGAAATCTTCGCGGGCGTTGCCCTGGTCGGCGGTGAGGCTGGTCGAGTCGCGGCCGTCGAAGCCGATCATGTCGTTCAGCAGCAGGGCGCAATCCTCGGCGGTGCGCGCCATCGGGCCGCCCTGGTCGAGCGAAGAGGCAAAGGCGATCATGCCGTAGCGCGACACGCGGCCGTAGGTCGGCTTGATGCCGGTGATGCCGCAGAAGGCGGCCGGCTGGCGGATCGAGCCGCCGGTGTCGGTGCCGGTCGCGGCCGGCGCCAGGCGCGCGGCGATCGCGGCGGCCGAGCCGCCCGAGGAGCCGCCCGGCACGGCCAATGCGTCCCATGGATTCTTCACGGCGCCGAAGCTTGAGTTCTCGTTGGCCGAGCCCATCGCGAATTCATCGCAATTGAGCTTGCCCAGCGTGACCATGCCGGCATCGCCGAATTTTTCGACGACGGTCGCATCGAAGGGGCTGACGTAGTTGCCCAGCATCTTCGAGGCGGCGGTCGAGCGCCAGCCCTTGGTGACGAAGATGTCCTTGTGCGCGATCGGGATACCGGTCAGCAGGCCGGCGCTGCCCTCGGCCAGGCGCGCATCGGCGGCCGCGGCCTGGGCCAGTGTCAGTTCCGGATTCACGTCCAGGAAAGCGTTGTGCTGGCTGGCCGCGATGCGGTCCAGATAATGCCGCGCCAGCTCGGTGGCGGACACCTGTTTGGAATGCAGGAGCGTGGACAGCTCCTTGATGGTTTTGTTATGCATCATGATTTCATCTTTAAATGGGGCGCGAAACTTATTCGTGTCGACTATTTATTCGATAACTTTCGGCACGAGATAAAGGCCGTCTTGCGCTTTCGGCGCCGGCGCCTGGTAGTCTTCGCGGCGATTCTCTTCGCTCACCACGTCGTCGCGCAGACGCAGCGGCAACGCGAGCACGGCGGCCAGCGGTTGCGACAAGGGCGCCACACCGGTGGTGTCAACCGCCTGCATTTGTTCGGCCAGGGCGAAAATCCCGTTCAGTTCGCTCAGTGCGATCTCGGCATGGGCGTCGTCCATATCGAGCTGGGCCAGGTTGGCGATCCGTTTTACGTCTGAAAGTGTCAGAGACATGGCAAATGAGGGCAACAGGAGATGGTTGTGCGGATGATGAAATTTGGATAACGGCGCGTTAAAGCTGATAAAAGCTTTCTAATACCGCTGATCTCGCTGGCTGATATCGGGGTGAAACCGCCCGTTTTTCAGCATTTAAACGCCAAATTATAAGGTAGAATGGCGGGCTAATGCGTTCTCGAAGGCGAAAGCAGCCTTCCCGCGCATGCAAGCCCGCGATGCGGATTCAACCGTCGCGGCGACGATTCCCCGATTAATGTTAGGGACTTCGAAAAATCGAAGTTCGATTCAAGCGCTATCAGGTGCGCATCAGGACACACATGTTTGGTTTTCTACGCAGCTACTTCTCGAACGACCTGGCAATCGACCTGGGTACCGCCAATACCCTGATCTATGTGCGCGGCCTGGGCATCGTGCTGGATGAGCCTTCGGTCGTCGCGATCCGCCAGGAAGGCGGTCCGAACGGCAAGAAAACGATCCAGGCAGTGGGCAAGGAAGCGAAGCAGATGCTCGGCAAGGTGCCCGGCAACATAGAGGCGATCCGCCCGATGAAGGATGGCGTGATCGCCGACTTCACCGTCACCGAGCAGATGCTCAAGCAGTTCATCCGCATGGTCCACGACTCCAAGTTCTTCCGTCCGTCGCCGCGCATCATCATCTGCGTGCCTTGCGGTTCGACCCAGGTCGAGCGCCGTGCGATCCGCGAATCGGCGCTGGGCGCCGGCGCCTCGCAGGTCTACCTGATCGAAGAACCGATGGCGGCCGCGATCGGCGCCGGCCTGCCGGTCTCGGAAGCGACCGGCTCGATGGTGGTCGACATCGGCGGCGGCACCACCGAAGTCGGCATCATCTCGCTGGGTGGCATGGTCTACAAGGGTTCGGTGCGCGTCGGTGGCGACAAGTTCGACGAAGCGATCGTCAACTACATCCGCCGCAACTACGGCATGCTGATCGGCGAGCAGACCGCCGAGTCGATCAAGAAGGCCATCGGTTCCGCCTTCCCGGGTTCCGAAGTCAAGGAAATGGAAGTCAAGGGCCGCAACCTGTCCGAAGGCAT
>JAKOOD010000414.1 GCA_022701635.1 Burkholderiaceae bacterium
ACGAGTACGAGCGCAACGTGCCGCCGCACGTGCGCGCGGCGCGCCTGGCCGACGACTTCCACACCGCCCAGGGACGCGGCCCGCAATACCGCAACGGCGGCTGGATCCGCTACCTGATGACGACCGCCGGTCCGGAGCCGATGGAGAGCGTCGACGCGGGCAAGGCGGCGCCGATCGACTACGCGCATTACCTGAGCAAGCAGCTGGAACCGGTGGCCGATGGCATCCTGCCTTTCGTCGGCGACAGCTTTACGCGCTTGACCAGCCCGCAAGGCGCCTTGTTTTGACGCGAATGTTGCATTGCACCATGCTGGTGCAGGAAATGCCGTCTATATACATTCCTATACAAATCAGACAGTCGTTAGCCGGCTAATGATCTAGGCAGCGAAGCATTTTTGGCCCATATTAACGGGTTGGCGCGGTGACGATCGGCTGAATGTTCGGTACTTACGGGACATTGCACGACGCGTTGCCGCGCGCTTCATTGGAGTCAATACATGCTGCTTAACCTGGTTCGCATCGCCTTGCGGCGACCGTATACCTTCGTCGTGCTGGCGCTGGTGCTGCTCATCCTCGGGCCGCTCGCCGCCATGCGCACACCGACCGACATCTTCCCTGAAATCAAAATGCCGGTGATCGCGGTGGCCTGGCAATACACCGGCCTGCCGGCCGACCAGATGGCCGGTCGCATCTCGACACTGTTCCAACGCAGCCTGACGACCACCGTCAACGACATCGAGCACATCGAGGCCAACACCTATCCCGGCGTCAGCGTGGTGAAGATCTTCTTCCAGCCGGGCGTCGACATCGCCGTGGCCAACGCCCAGGTGACCGCGATCGCGCAGGCCGTGGTGAAGCAGATGCCGGCCGGGATCACGCCGCCGCTGGTCATCAACTACAACGCGGCCACGGTGCCGATCCTGCAGGTGGCGCTGTCCGGCAAGGGCCTGTCGGAACAGCAGCTGTTCGACCTCGGCTTGAACACCGTGCGCACGCCGCTGGTGACGGTGCCGGGCGCCGCGATCCCGCTGCCGTACGGCGGCAAGCAGCGCCAGGTGCAGATCGACGTCAAGCCGGATGCGCTGCAGGCGCGCGGCCTGTCGGCCCAGGACATCGCGAATGCGCTGGCGGCCCAGAACATCCTGACCCCGGTCGGCACCCAGAAGATCGGCGAGCTCGAATACACGATCCAGCTGAACAGCGCACCATCCGCCATCGAGGACCTGAACCGGCTGCCGATCAAGGTCGTGAACGGCACCACGATCCTGATGCAGGATGTCGCCAATGTCCACGACGGCAATGCGCCGCAGACCAACGTCGTCCACGTCGACGGCGGCCGCTCGGTGCTGATGTCGGTGCTGAAGAACGGCTCGGCCTCGACCCTGGCCATCGTCGACGGCGTGCGCGCCAAGCTGGCCGCGATGAAGGCCGGCCTGCCGGACGCCCTGAAGGTGGTGGCCATCAACGACCAGTCGGTATTCGTGCGCGCCGCCGTCAAGGGCGTGGCGACCGAGGGCGCGATCGCCGCGCTGCTGACCAGTATCATGATCCTGCTGTTCCTCGGCAGCTGGCGCTCCACCGTGATCATCGCGGTGTCGATTCCGCTGTCGATCCTCGGTTCCATCATCGCGCTGGCCGCGACCGGCGAAACCCTGAACCTGATGACGCTCGGCGGCCTGGCGCTGGCGGTCGGCATCCTGGTGGACGACGCCACCGTCACCATCGAAAACATCAACTGGCACTTGGAGCAGGGCAAGGCGGTGGAGCCGGCCATCCTCGACGGCGCCCAGCAGATCGTGGCGCCGGCGCTGGTCTCGCTGCTGTGCATCTGCATCGTGTTCATCCCGATGTTCTTCCTCGAAGGCGTGGCCGGCTTCCTGTTCGTGCCGATGGCGAAGGCGGTGGTGTTCGCGCTGGTGTGCTCGTTTATCCTGTCGCGTACCCTGGTGCCGACCATGGCCAACTGGCTGCTGCGCGCCCACAACCCGAGCGAGGAGCACCACCATGCCCCGACGAACCCGCTGGCCCGTTTCCAGCGCGGCTTCGAGGCGCGCTTCGAAGGCATCCGCGCGCGCTACCACGTCATGCTGGATGGCGCGATCAAGCGCCGCACCCCTTTCCTGATCGGTTTCTTCGCGGTGGTGCTGGCCTCCTTCCTGCTGGTGCCTTTCCTGGGCAGTAACTTCTTCCCGGCGGTCGATTCCGGCCAGGTGCTGATCCACGCGCGCGTGCCGGTCGGTACCCGCATCGAGGAAACCGCGGCGCGCTTCGCCAGGATCGAAGCGGTGATCCGGCGCGTGATCCCGAACCACGAGATCGCCACCATGGTCGACAACATCGGCATGCCGGCGTCGTCGATCAACGTCACCTACAACAATACCGGCGTGATGGGCACCCAGGACGGCGACTTCCAGATCGCCCTCGGCGAAGAGCACGCCCCGACCGCGGAATACGTGCGCAAGCTGCGCGATGTGCTGCCGCGTGAATTCCCGGACACGACCTTCTCGTTCCCGCCGGCCGACATCGTCAGCCAGATCCTGAACTTCGGTTCGCCGGCGCCGATCGACGTGCAGGTGCGCGGACGCGACCTCGACGGCGACTACCGCTACGCCCAGCAGCTGCTGAAGCGGATCCGCGCGATCCCGGGCGTGGCCGATGCCCGCATCCAGCAGTCGAACCGCGCGCCGACCTTCAACGTCGACATCGACCGTACCCAGTCGCAGCTGCTCGGCCTGACCACGCGCGACGTCACCAACAGCATGGTGGTCAACCTGGCCGGTTCCAGCCAGGTCGCCCCGACCTACTGGCTGAACCCGGCCACCGGCGTGACCTATCCGATCGTGATGCAGACCCCGCAGAGCGACATCGACTCGCTGTCGGCGCTGTCGGCGCTGCCGGTCGGTAACGGCAGCTCGGCGGGTGGGACCACGCTGGGCGGCATCGCCCGCTTCACCCGCTCGAGCGGCAGCGCGCTGGTCAGCCAGTACAACGTGGCGCCGATGGTGCAGATCCACGCCACCACCCAGGACCGCGACCTCGGCAGCGTCGCCGCCGACATCCGCAAGGTGCTGGCCGACACCCAGGCCGACCTGCCCAAGGGCGCCACGGTCGAAATGCTGGGCCAGGTGCGCACCATGGAGCGCGCCTTCTCGGGCCTGCTGTTCGGCCTGCTGGGCGCGATCGGCCTGATCTACCTGCTGATCGTGGTGAACTTCCAGTCCTGGACCGACCCGGCCGTGATCGTCGCCGCGCTGCCGGCCGCGCTGGCCGGCATCGTCTGGATGCTGTTCGCCACCCACACCACCTTGTCGGTGCCGGCGCTGACCGGCGCCATCATGTGCATGGGCGTGGCCACCGCGAACAGCGTGCTGGTGATCAGCTTCGCCCGCGAGCGCCTGCTCGAACTCGGCGACGCCGCCGCGGCCGCGCTGGAAGCCGGCTTCGTGCGCTTCCGCCCGGTCCTGATGACCGCGCTGGCCATGATCATCGGCATGCTGCCGATGGCGCTCGGCCTGGGCGAGGGCGGCGAGCAGAACGCCCCGCTGGGCCGCGCCGTGATCGGCGGCCTGGTGTTCTCGACTTTCGCGACGCTGGTGTTCGTCCCCGTCGTCTTCAGCCTGGTCCACGGCCGCCGCCAGCGCAGCGCCACCGACGCAGGCGTATCCACCGAATCCGGCGCCGCATTCAGCCCCGAATTTGGCCCGTCACCTTCTGGAGTCTCCGCTCATGTCAACTAAACCCTCGCGCGCCCGTCCGGCGCTGTTCGCCGCCATCGCCATCCTGGTCGCAGGCGGCGTGGTCGCCGGCGGCCTCGTCACCCGCCACAACCAGGGCGAGCAGCTCCAGGCCGGTGCGGCCGAGCGCTCGGTGCCGACCGTGAGCCTGGTCTCGCTGAAGGACATCCCGGCCTCGGACCTGGAATTGCCTGCCCGCATCGAAGCCTGGGCGCGCGCGCCGATCTATGCCCGCGTCAGCGGCTACCTGGCGCGCTGGAACGTCGACATCGGCACCCCGGTGAAGGCCGGCCAGGTGCTGGCCCAACTCGACACCCCCGACCTCGACCAGGACCTGCGCCAGGCCCAGGCCCAGCTGGCGGTCGCCCGCACCGGCTTGAGCCTGGCCGACAGCACCGCCAAGCGCTGGCAGGCGCTGGTGGGGCAGAATGCGGTGTCGAAGCAGGAGGCCGACGAAAAGCAGAACGACTTCATGTCGCGCCAGTCGACCGTGCAGGCGCTGCAGGCCAGCGTCTCGCGCCAGCAGGCGCTGAAAAGCTACACCAAACTGGTCGCGCCCTTCGACGGCGTGGTCACGGCGCGCAACACTGACGTCGGCGCACTGGTCAACGTCGGCGGCGCCAGCGGCAGCGAACTGTTCGTGGTGTCGGACATCCGCAAGCTGCGCGTGTACGTGAACGTGCCGCAGCGCCAGGTGGCGCTGATCAAGCCGGGCAGCAAGGCCACCCTGAGCGTGCCCGAGCGCCCGGATGCCAGCTACACCGCCACCGTGCAGTCGACCGCGCAGGCGATCGCCGCCGGTTCCGGCACCATGCTGGTCCAGCTGGCGGTCGACAACAGGAACGGCGAACTGCTGCCGGGCGCCTACGCCAACGTGCGCTTCGACCTGCCGCTCGATGCCGGCACGGTCAGCGTGCCGCCGGGCGCACTGATGCTGGGCAAGGACGGGGTGCGCGTGGCGACGCTGGACGGCGCCAACAAGGTACGCATCAAGAAGGTCACCATCGGCCGCGACATGGGGACCGTGGTGCAGCTGGCCGGCGGCGTCGAGCGCTCGGACCGGATCATCGACAGCCCGCCGGATGGCTTGGCGGAAGGGGATGCCGTGCGGATCGCGCAGGCGGCGCCGGTGAAGGCGAAGTCCTGAACCTGTTCAGGCAGCGCGTCGTTTCCGGCACTGCCGGAAACGACGCCCCGCGCGGGCCGGGACCCGAGTTGCACACGTTCCATAACGCATGCATGCTTGGGGAATAGCGTAGTCGTTCCGCCTTCGCAAGGACGACGACGTGGCGAGCCGACGATCAGCCCGCCAACCCTTTCTGCAGCAACTCAGCCACCAGCTCGTTCAACTCCACCCCGCGCTCCTTGGCGGTTGCCTGCAGCTGCTTCACCAGTTCGCCGTTCAGCTTCACCGCAAACGGCACCAGGCCGGCGGCGCGGTCGCGCTCGCGCTGTTCGCGGCGGTCGGGCACGGTGCCGATGGCGCCGAAGGCCGCATTCTTCGCAGTCATCTCGTTCTTGAGTCGTTCGGCATCGCGTTTTGCCAGGTCGGTTCGTTTCATCGTTGGTCCTTCAGTGATCAAACCGGCATTGTAACCGCCACGCCCGCGCGCCGATGCGCTAGTCGACCGATGGCATGCCGCGTTCCTGCGGAGTTGATTCAGGCCAGGCCGAGGTAGCTGCGGTGGAAGCGGCTGCCGAGCCGCGTCAGCACTTCGTAGCCGATGGTGCCGGCTTCCTGTGCCACGTCGTCCACGGTCTGGTGCGCGCCGAGGAGCTCCACCAGCTGGCCGGGCGCCACGCGGGCTTCCGGGATGGCGCTGACGTCGAGCGTGATGCTGTCCATCGACACGTTGCCGACCACCGGCACGCGGGTACCGTCGATGAACACGTGGCCGCGGCCGGACAGCGAACGCAGCCAGCCGTCCGCATAGCCGATCGAGATCGTGGCGATGCGGGTCGGGCCGGACGCCGTGAAGTGGGCGCCGTAGCCGACGATATCGCCGGCCTGCACGGTGCGTATCTGGACGATGCTGGCCGCCAGCGACACCGGCTGGCGCAGCGGATTGGCAACGCCCGGCTGCGGGTTGATGCCGTACAGCGCCGCCCCCGGGCGCGCCAGCTGGTGGTGGAAGGCGCCGCCGAGGAAAATGCCCGACGAATTGGCCAGGCTGCCGGGCAGGCCGGGGAAGCGGGCGCGCAGCCGTGCCAGCCCGGCGTGGAAGCGCTCGCACTGCAGCGCGTTCAGCGGGTGCGCCGCTTCGTCGGCGCAGGCCAGGTGGCTCATCGCCAGCACCGGGCGGATGCCGTCCAGCTGCGCCGGGTCGTCGAGCAGGGCCTGCAGGTCGGCGGGCGCCAGGCCCATGCGCGACATGCCGGTGTCGAACTGGATCGCGGCCGGCAGCACGCGCCCGAGCGTGCGCGCCGCCGCACGCCAGTCGGCCACCTGGGCCGGATCGTTCAGGACCGGCACCAGGTCATGCTCGAGGAAGGCGCGGGTGGCGCCCGGCGGCGGGCCGTGCAGCACGTAGATCGTGGCGTCGTTCGGCACCAGCGCGCGCAGGCGCATGCCTTCGTCGACATGGGCGGTGAAGAACACGCGGCAGCCTTCACGCACCAGCGCCGGCGCCACCATGGCCATGCCGAGGCCGTAAGCGTCGGCCTTCATCACGCCGGCGCAGGCGGCGGGGCCGGCCCGCTCGCGCAGCAGGCGGTAGTTGGCGCGGATGGCGTCGAGGTCGACCGTCAGGCGGGCGCCCGCGCGTTCGACCGGCACGGTGGGCGGCGCCAGATGAGGGTCCATGGTCCCCATGCTCACGCCTTGGCGAATTGCGACCGTTCCTGGGCGGCGCGCGTGCCGGCGTAGCGGAACACGGCCAGGTCGTCGGCATCGATGGCCGGTGCGCGGCCCGACACCAGGTCGGCGATCACGCTGGCCGAGCCGCAGGCCATGGTCCAGCCGAGGGTGCCGTGGCCGGTGTTCAGGAACAGGTTGCGCAGCGGGGTGGCGCCGACGATCGGGGTCGAGTCCGGCGTCATCGGGCGCAGGCCGGTCCAGAAGCTGGCCCTGGCGATGTCGCCGCCCTGCGGGAACAGGTCGCGCACCACCAGTTCCAGGGTCGCGCGGCGGGCCGGGTTGAGCGCCTGGCTGTAGCCGGCGATTTCGGCCATGCCGCCGACGCGGATGCGGTCGTCGAAGCGGGTGATCGCGATCTTGTAGGTCTCGTCGAGGATGGTCGACACGGGTGCCTTGCTGCCGTCGGTGATCGGCACCGTCAGCGAATAGCCCTTCAGCGGGTACACCGGCACCTTGAATCGGTCGCCCAGCAGGAAGCGCGAGTAGCTGCCCAGCGCCAGCACGTAGCGGTCGGCGCTCAAGGTGCGCTTGACGCCACCTTTGGCGGTGCGCACGCCGGTGATCTGGTCGCCGGCGATGTCGAGCGCGTCGATCGCCGTGTCGAACTCGAAGCGCACGCCGAGCGCCTTGGCCATCACGGCCAGGCGGCTGGTGAACAGCTGGCAGTCGCCGGTTTCGTCGTTGGGCAGGCGCAGGCCGCCGACCAGCTTGTCGCGCACGTCGGCCAACGCCGGCTCGGCCCTGGCCAGTTCGCCGCTGGTCAGGACTTCATACGGCACCCCGGCCTGCTTCAGTACCTCGGTGTCCTTGGCGGCGCCGTCGAACTGGGCCTGGGTGCGGAACAGCTGGAGGGTGCCTTGCTGGCGGCCTTCGTATTGAATGCCGGTCTCCTGGCGCAGCGCGCGCATGCAATCGCGGCTGTATTCGGCGATGCGCACCATGCGTTCCTTGTTGACGGCGTAGCGCTCGGCGGAACAGTTGCGGTACATCTCCCACATCCATTCGAGCTGGAACAGGGTGCCATCCGGGCGGATCGCCAGCGGGGCATGGCGCTGGAACAGCCATTTGAAGGCTTTCAGCGGGACGCCGGGGGCCGCCCAGGGCGATGCATAGCCGGGCGAAATCTGGCCGGCGTTGGCAAAGCTGGTCTCGAGGGCGGGACCCGGCTGGCGGTCGACCACGGTGACTTCATGGCCGGCCTTCGCCAGGTAATAGGCGGTCGATACGCCGACCACGCCGCTGCCAAGGACGATTACTCGCATAGTTATCTCGGTTTATGGTGCAAGAATGGGAAATATTGCTATCCTAGCTGGATGGGAGCAAGATTTGTTTCCGTTCTTTGATGATTATTTAGTGATCGTTTCTAATCCGAACCTTATGCGCGTACAAAAAGAATCGACCCGGGTGCTGGACCGTATCGACCTGCACATCCTGTCCATCCTGCAGGAGGATGCGCGGATCGTCATGAAGGACCTGGCCGAGCGGGTCGGCCTGTCGCTGACGCCATGCATCGAACGGGTCAAGCGCATGGAACGCGACGGCGTGATCGCCGGCTACCACGCGCGCGTGAATCCGCAGGCGCTGGGCATGCAGGTGCTGGTGTTCGTCGAGATCACGCTGCACCAGAAATCCGAAAAGGCCTTCGAGCGTTTCCGGCGTGCGATCCTGGCGATTCCCGAGGTGATGGAATGCCACCTCGTGTCGGGCGATTTCGACTACCTGATCAAGGCCAGGATAGCCGAAATGTCCGAATACCGGCGGCTGCTTGGCCAGATCCTGCACGTGGCCGATGCCGGCCAGTCGAAGAGTTATGTGGTGATGGAGGAGGTCAAGGAGACGCTGGCGCTGTCGATCGGGGGCTGATGCGGGCGGTCGCCTGCCCTACGCTGCTATTTTGCAACGCGGTGTGTCGGAATTTGCTGAATTTACTTTTATATTTACCGGTTGCATCAAATTCTGTCTAAAATGATTTCCAGTAGGAATTATTCTTTTGGGATGAGACATGAAATCGGTTCAGCAAGAAGTCGACGAGCGCAGTAATCTTACCGGCACCAACAAATTCGAACTGCTGCTGTTCCGCCTCGGCGGCGACGACAAAGGCGAGCATAGCGAACTGTTTGGCATTAATGTATTCAAGATCCGCGAGATCGTGGCGATGCCGTCGATCACCAAGGTGGCCGGCGCGCCCGAGCACGTGCTCGGCGTCGTCAACCTGCGCGGCCAGATCATCCAGGTGCTGGACCTGCCGTCGATCGCCGGCGTCAAGCCGGTGACAGGTCTGAACATCATGCTGGTAACGGAATTCGCGCGCACCACCCAGGCCTTCGCGGTCGAGAGCGTGGAAGAAATCGTGCGCCTGGACTGGAGCCAGGTGATGTCGGCCGAGCGCAGCGCCGCCAGCGGCATGGTGACCAGCATCGCGCGCCTGGAAGCCCAGGACGGCCATCCGGTACGCCTGGCCCAGGTGCTGGACGTCGAGACCATCCTGCGTACCATGAACCCCGACGACGCCCCGGAAAACATGGAACACGCGGTCGGCGCCAAGATGCAGCTCAAGCCGGGCACCATCATCCTGGCCGCCGACGACTCGGTGGTCGCGCGCGCGCTGATCGAGCAGGGCCTGGACGCGATGGGCCTGCCGTTCGTCATGGCCAAGAGCGGCAAGGAAGCCTGGGACCAGCTGAACACCATCGCCGGCACCGCCGAAGCCGAAGGCAAGAGCGTCTACGACAAGGTCGCGCTGGTGCTGACCGACCTCGAGATGCCGGAGATGGACGGCTTCACGCTGACCCGGAACATCAAGTCGAGCTCGCGCTTCGGCAACCTGCCGGTGGTGATCCACTCGTCGCTGTCGGGGAACACCAACGAAGAGCACGTGCGCAAGGTACGGGCGGATGCATACGTGGCCAAGTTCTCGGCGGAGGATTTGTCGCGGACGCTGCGGACCATCTTGAAGCAGTAAGCCGGGTAGCGCCACGCCGGCAACTCGTAAAAAGCCGGCAACCCCTGAAAAGCCGGCAACCCCTAAAAAGCCGGCAACCCGTTAACGTCGCCCCTGCGCAGGCAGGGGCCCAAGTCGCTCGCGTTCCGATATCGCTGGAAACCTTGGGCCCCTCCCTGCGCAGGGGCGACGGTCTTCCGCTCAGCGCGCGTAGCTCGGCCGCTTCGGATCGTAGCGCCACTCCGGCACCAGGTAGCGCATCGCCAGCGCATCGTCACGGGCGCCGCCGGCCACCCGTTTATACAACGCGTGCGCCTGCAGGATGCGCGTCATGTCCGGCTCGATGCCCAGCCCCGGCGCATCGGGCACCTTGACCTCGCCACCGCTTATCTGCAACGGTTCCTTGGTCAGGCGCTCCTGGCCCTCCTGCCAGATCCAGTGGGTGTCGATCGCGGTGATGGTGCCCGGTGCCGCCGCGGCGACGTGGGTGAACATCGCCAGCGACACGTCGAAGTGGTTGTTCGAGTGCGAACCCCAGGTCAGTCCCCAGTCGTGGCACAGCTGCGCCAGCCGCACCGATCCCTGCATGGTCCAGAAATGCGGATCGGCCAGCGGGATGTCGACCGCGCCCAGCAGGTGCGAATGGGCCATCTGTCGCCAGACGGTGGCGACCATGTTGGTGGCGGTGGGGATGCCGGTGGCGCGCTTGAATTCGGCCATGATCTCGCGCCCCGAATAGCCGCCTTCCGGACCGCAGGGGTCTTCGGCATAGGCCAGGATGCGGCCCTGGCCGCGGCAGACGCGGATCGCGTCGTCGAGCGACCAGGCGCCGTTCGGATCGAGCGTGGCGCGCGCGTCCGGAAAGCGGTGCTTGATGGCGGCCACGGCTGCCATCTCGTCTTCGGGGCGCATCACGCCACCCTTCAGCTTGAAGTCGCGGAAGCCGTATTTGTCGACGGTGGCCGCGGCCAGGTCGGCGATCGCCTCCGGCGTCAATGCTTCCTCGCTACGCAGGCGATACCAGTCGTGGGCGCCGCCGCCGCTCAGGTAGGGCAGGTCGGTGCGCGCACGGTCGCCGATGTAGAACAGGTAGGCCAGCATCGGCACGGCGTCGCGCTGGCGCCCGGCGCCGAGCAGCTCGCACACCGGCACGCCGAGGAACTGGCCGAACAGGTCGAGCAGCGCCGCCTCGACCGCGGTGATCACGTTTTCCAGGCGCAGGTTGATCTCGTGCGGCTGCAGCATCACCGCCGCTTCGGCGCTCGACGTCACCTGGTGGCTGCTGCCGGCGATGGCGGCGCGCAGGGCGCCCAGCGTGCGATTGTGGCGCGCGAGCTCGGTCCCGATCACCAGCGGCTGCAGCCGTTGCAGCGCCTGCAGGATCCCATTCGAGCCCGGCACTTCGCCGATGCCGGTACGGCCGTCGCTGTCCTTCAACAGCACCACGATGCGGGTGAACCAGGGCGCATGCGCGCCGCACAGGTTGAGCAGCATGCTGTCGTGGCCGGCCACCGGGATCACCTGCATGTCGGTGATGATGGGCGTGGCGGCGCGCTGGATCGGGCTCATAAGGTCTCCATATTGTCCGGACATTGTTTTACGTTGCCCGTGACGGTTATCTCATCTAGAATGATTGCGCAAACATTAAGTCCAGTGTGAAGGAAATCCGATGTCGCGTCAATCTTGCCTGGCCGCCGCAGTCCTGGCGGCGCTCCTTGCCGGCTGTACTGCGCCCGGCGCAATTCGCCATAACGGCGCCGCGCGCGGCGAGCACTGGGTCGCGGCCTGGGGCAGCGCCCAGATGGTCCCCGAAGGCCAGAATGCCCTCGCGCCCGAGCAGCTGCGCGATGCCACGCTGCGCCAGGTGGTGCGGGTGTCGATCAAGGGGCGCCAGCTGCGGGTTCGCCTCAGCAATGCCTTCGGCACCGATGCGCTGGCGATCGACGCGGCCAGCATCGGCCTGTCCACGGGGCCGGGGCAGGCCGGGGCCGGCGGCCTGCAGCCGCTCCGTTTCGGCGGCAGCAACGCGGTCACGATCCCGGCCGGCGCCGAGTACCTGAGCGATCCGGTCGAACTGGCGTACGCGGCCGGCGCCGACCTGGCGGTGTCGCTGCATTTCGCCGCGGCGCCGGCGCGCCAGACCGGCCATCCGGGGGCGCGCGCCACCAGCTACCTCGCGCGCGGCAACCGCGTGCTGGACGCTGCCTGGGACGGTGCCGACATCGGCCCCACCAAGGTCACGCGCTGGTACCAGCTGAGCGGTGTCGAGGTACTGGCGGCAGCGCCGACGCACGCGGTGGTGGCGATCGGCGACTCGATCACCGACGGCTACGGCGTCGAGCCCGACACCTACGGCCGCTGGACCGACCATCTGGCCACGCGCCTGCGCGCGGCCGGCGTCACCGACCTGGGTGTGGTCAATGCCGGCATCGGCGGCGGCCGCCTGCTGCGCGATGGTCTCGGACCGAACCTGGTGGCGCGCTTCGAACGCGACGTGCTGGCCCGGCCCGGCGTCAGCCATGCGATCGTGATGATCGGCGTGAACGACTTCGGTACCCAGCACCGCAACAACGAGGACAGCGCGGCGGCGCGCGCGCGCCTGCTCGAGGACATGATGCAGGCCCACCGCCAGCTGGTGGCACGCGCCCACTTGGCCGGCGTGTGCGTGATCGGCGCGACCATCTCGCCGTACGGCGCCAGCGG
>JAKOOD010000419.1 GCA_022701635.1 Burkholderiaceae bacterium
GAAGACGCTGGCGGAAAGCGCCGCCGAAAGCGCCTATCAAACCATCCTCGACATCGAACGCCAGCGCCGCCTCGTCAGCGACGCCGACCTCGCCCCCGACGAATTCTGACCTGTCAGCAAGGAGAGCGCCATGTCGCACCGAATCACCTCGCGCATCACCCCGGCCATTGTCTGCGGACTCGCCCTGTGGGCCGGCGGCGCCGGCGCAAGCGAGCTGGTCTACGTGCCGGTCAACCCCAACTTCGGCGGCGCGCCGAACAACGCGCCGGGCCTGCTCGCCGCCGCCTCGGCCACCAACAAGCACGGCCTGCAATCCGGCCTGGGCGGCTCGTCGCTGAACCAGTCGCCGCTGCAGCAGTTCAACCAGACGCTCGAACGCATGGTGCTGAGCCAGCTCGCTTCCTCGGCCACCTCCAAGCTGCTGGGCCAGGACGGCAAGCTGATCCCCGGCACCTTCTCCACCGAAAACTTCGTAATCACCGTGACCGACCTCGGCGGCGGCATCCTGCGCGTGACCACCACCGAAAAGGCAACCGGTGTCGTGACCTCATTCGAGGTGGGACAATGAAAATCCAGCTGCTTCTGTCCCTGGCCGCCCTGCTGCTGGCCGCAGGCTGCGCCCATCAGCCGTCCAGCGTGCGCGACAACGCCCAGCTGACGCCCGATACCGCCATCACGCGCGACCTGCTGGCCCTGCCTGCACCGAAGGGCAGGATTGCCGTGGCCGTGTACGGCATCCGCGACCAGACCGGCCAGTACAAGCCGGCGCCGGACAGTTCCTTTTCGACCGCGGTGACGCAGGGCGCCTCGTCGATGCTGATCCGCGCGCTGCAGGATTCCGGCTGGTTCATCCCGGTCGAGCGTGAAAACCTGCAGAACCTGCTCACCGAACGCAAGATCGTGCGCGCGCTCGAGATGCCGCCGCCGGCCGGCACGCCGCCGGTGCAGGTGCCGCCGCTGCTGGGGGCATCGGTGCTGATCGAGGGCGGCATCGTCGCTTTCGAGAGCAACGTGCGCACCGGCGGCGTCGGGGCGCGCTTCCTCGGCATCGGGCTGTCGACGCAGTACCGGGTCGACCAGGTGACGGTGAATTTGCGCACGGTCGACATCCGCGGCGGCCAGATCCTGCAGAGCGTGTCGACCACCAAGACCATCTATTCGTACGAGCTGCATCCGAGCGTCTTCAAATTCGTCAACGTCAAGGACCTCGCCGAGTTCGAGGCCGGCACCACGCGCAACGAGCCGACCCAGCTGTGCGTCAGCGAGGCGATCGAGGCGGCTGTCACGCACTTGGTCGCGCAGGGCATCCAGGCCGGCAACTGGACGCTGCAGAACGACGCCGACCGCGCCAATCCGGTGCTGCGGCGCTACCTGGAGCAGGCGCCGGCCCGCCGCGCAGCGACCGGTGCAGCGACCGTCACCAATACCGGTTCGACCGCAGGGGCGCCCGTGGTCGCGCGGGATGCCGGCGCTGACGGCCTCGTGGCTGCCGTCATCGCCGGGAGCGCCTCATGAATGCGCGACGCGGGGTGTTGATGGTATCCGCGCTGCTGGCGGCCGCCGGCGCCGGCGCGAGCGACCTGGCCCCGTCCGAACTCACCGGCCCTGCCCGGCCGAAGCCGACCGGTGACGCTGCCGCCGTCCGCGCTTGGGCCGCCCTGACGGGCCAGCAGAACCAGATCGGCGTGGCGCAGGACGGCCTGGCCAACAGCGCCAGCCTGCTGCAGTCCGGGCTGGACAACCAGGCCTTCGTGCAGCAGCTGGGCCAGCAGAACGAGGCGACCATCGTGCAGGCCGGCCAGGGCAACCGCGCCGGCATCGAGCAGCATGGCGTGCTGAACAGCGGACGCATCGAACAATATGGGCAGCAGGGCGCCGCGCGCATCACCCAGTACGGCAACGGCAAGACCGCCACCATCATCCAGCACTAGGGGCGCTGGGTGGATGTTCGTCATGCCCCTGCTTTCGAGGAGTCATTCATGCAATCCAGATTCTCGGCAATTGCCCTCGCCCTCGGCATGGGCCTGCTGTGCCACGCCGCGCCGGCCCAGGACAACCCCTCGACCGTGACGGTAACGCAGCAGGGCAACGGCAATACGGCTTACGCCGAACAATACGCCATCACGACGGTGACCGGGGTTCAAGCGACGATCACCCAGCTCGGCAACAGCAACAGCAACAGCAACACGGCCATCGCGCGCCAGGTCGGGGCGGGCTACAACGCCAGCGTCAGCCAGGCCGGCGCCGGCAATTACACGAACATCTACCAGCATTGATTCCCCACGCCGTACCTACCTCGAGGAGTTCATCATGCAGTCCAGATTCTCGTTATCCGTCATCGCCGCCGCACTCGGCCTGGCACTCACCCTGGCCTCCCAGGCTGCCTCGGCCCAGGACACCAGTTCCACCGTCACCGTGACGCAGCAGGGCAATGGCAATACCTCCTATGCCGAGCAGACCACTGGCGTCTACGACTTCAATAACGTGACGGCGACGATCACCCAGATCGGCAATAACAACCATGTCGGCGGTCCCGGCTCGACCACGGGTGGCCTGCTGCAGCTGAACGGTGGCGGCAACCTCGAGGCGCAGATCCGCCAGACCGGCAACGGCAACAATGCGGGGATCACGCAAATCGACATCGTCGCGTCGACCTTTCCGGTAACGGCCGAGATCACGCAGACCGGCAGCGATAACACCGCCACGCTGCGCCAGACGCTGACCTCGGACCTGAGCGCGGTCCTCATCCAGAACGGCAACGGCAACATGTCCGCCGTCGCGCAGCAGGAATCCAGTCCGGGTACGGCGCGCACCACGCAAAACGGCAACGACAACACCGCGGTCATCAGCCAGCGCGGCACTGCCTACGCGAGTCCGCGTATCACCCAGGAAGGCGACGGCAATGTCGCCTCGGCGATCGTCGACGGCAACGTGTTCGGTGGTCCCCTGGTCGAGCAGGCCGGTATCGCCAACTATGCCAGCACCTTGCAGACCGATACCGAAGCCGCCGACATCCGGATCCGGCAAACCGGCAGCGATAACCAGGCGGACGCCAGCCAGACCGGTACCCGTGAACATATTGCCGATATCGACCAGAACGGCGTCGGCAACCTGGCGATCGTCAGCCAGGCCGGTACCGGACCGGTCACCTTCGGCATCGGCAATTCGGCCATCGTTGCCCAACTCGGCAACAGCAACACGGCGATCGTGCGCCAGGTCGGGCAGAACTATGTCTCCAACGTGAGCCAGACCGGATCGGGGAATTACACGAATATCTATCAGCACTAAGCGCCATCGGCCGGCGCATTCGGACAGACAAACGGCACCCTCGGGGTGTCGTTTGTTCATGAACTAAAGTAAATATAATGGTGGAGAATCCCCACCGGGGTCGATCAGTCTGCCTAAAGAGGCCACATGCCGCAACTGCTTCATGAAACCACGAACGGAAACTACTTCCTCAGCACGAACCAACAGCTGATCGACATCGAAACGGTGCACCGCTTCCTGAGCGACACCAGCAGCTGGGCCCGCGGCATCCCCCGCAGCACGGTCGAGGAAGCCATCCAGAACTCGCTCTGCTTCGGGCTGTACGAGGACGGCGCCCTGCTGGCCTTCTGCCGCATCGTCACCGACGGCGCCACCTTCGGCAACCTGGTCGACGTTTTCGTGCAACCGGACCTGCGCGGCCGCGGCCTATCCAAAATGCTGATGGCCTTCGTCATGTCGCATCCGCTAATCCCGCGCCTGCGCCGCCTGACGCTGGCAACCACCGATGCCCACGGCCTGTACGACCAATTCGGTTTCAGGCCGCTGGGCAAACCGGAGACCTTCATGGAAGTCTACCGGCCCGACATCTATCGCGCGTCATAAGCATCCCTACCCAATCGCATACTGGACACCTCCATGCACGGCCCGAACCCCGCTACCCCCTACCCGACACCGTTCCCGCAAATCAGCTTCCTGAAAAATGTCGTGACCCGCCCGAACATCGAGATCGGCGACTACACCTATTACGACGATCCGGACGGCGCCCACCATTTCGAAAACAACGTCCTGTACCACTTCGACTTCATCGGCGACCGCCTGCGCATCGGTAAATTCTGCGCGATCGCGCGCGGGGTCAAATTCATCATGAATGGCGCCAACCACCAGATGAACGGCATCTCCACGTATCCGTTCTTCATCTTCGGCAATGGCTGGGAAACGGCGGCGCCGCAGCCAGGCGAACTGCCGTACAAGGGCGATACCGTGGTCGGTAACGATGTCTGGATCGGCTACGACGCCTTGATCATGCCGGGGGTGACGATCGGCGACGGCGCCATCATCGCGGCGCGTTCGGTGGTGACG
>JAKOOD010000425.1 GCA_022701635.1 Burkholderiaceae bacterium
CCAGGCGCGCCTCGGCGAAATCGTTGCCGAGGATCTGGGCGCTGCGCTTGGCGGCTTCGCTGACGTTCCAGTGGTCGATGGTGCGGCCGTTGTGGGTCAGGCTGAACGAGACGTCGGGCCGCGCCAGTGCGATGCGGCGCACGACTTCGGCGCAGTGGCCGTATTCGGTCTGGTCGGATTTCAGGAACTTGCGGCGCGCCGGCGTGTTGAAATACAGGTCCTGGACGTCGATCGTGGTGCCGAAGGCGCCGGACGAGGGAGACACCACCCCCAGGTGCGAGCCGACGATTTCCCACGCATGCGCCGCGTTGGCCGTGCGCGAGGTGATCGATACCGCCGCCACCGAGGCGATCGAGGCCAGCGCCTCGCCGCGGAAGCCCAGCGTGTTCACGTTTTCCAGTTCGGCCAGCGAGGCGATCTTGGAGGTCGCATGGCGCGCCAGCGCCAGCGGCAGCTCTTCCGGCGGGATGCCCTTGCCGTTGTCGGTGATGGCGATGCGCTTGACGCCGCCTTCCTCGAGACGGATCGTGACCTGGGTCGCGCCGGCGTCGAGCGCGTTCTCGAGCAGCTCCTTCACCACGGCCGATGGCCGCTCGACGACCTCGCCGGCGGCGATTTGCGAGATCAGCTGATCGGGCAGCTGCTGGATCGGGCGATGGGTAGGGACCGGAGCATTCATCCGACACATTATAGCTCGGCGTGCGCCAGCGCAAACCGGGGCCCCCCGCAGGGTGTCGCGATTCTGTTGCTTAAGTTGTGCTTCCGGCCATTTCGCGGGGCTGACTGGTGGTATGATGCTGCGCTACCGTTTAGGACTACTATGGATTTCATGCAATTTTTCGACATGATTCTTCATGTCGATAAAACCCTGGGCATGTTGCTCAGCCAGTACGGCATCTATGTCTACGCAGTACTGTTCGCCATCGTGTTTTGCGAGACCGGCCTGGTGGTCCTGTTCTTCTTCCCCGGCGACACCCTGCTGTTCATCGCGGGCGCCTTCTGCGCCACCGGCGAAATGAGTTATCCGTTGCTGATGGGGCTGCTGATCCTGGCCGCGGTCGCCGGCAATACCCTGAACTATCACATCGGCGAAGCCATCGGCCAGCGCATGTTCACCCATGACTACCGCTGGATCAACAAGGATGCGCTGAAACGCACCCACGACTTCTTCGAAAAGCATGGCGGCAAGACCATCATCCTGGCGCGTTTCGTGCCGGTGGTGCGTACCTTTGCCCCGTTCGTGGCAGGCGTGTCCGACATGACCCATACCCGCTTCCAGATGTTCAACATCACCGGCGCTGTGCTGTGGGTGGCTGGTCTGGTGACCGCCGGCTATTTCTTCGGCAATATCCCGGTGATCCGCGACCACCTGACCGCGATCGTGCTGATCGGCGTCGGCGCTGCGATCGTGCCGCTGGCGCTGGGCGGCATCTACAAGTTCGGGCGCCGCATGTTGAGCCGATAACACCCGATAACACCTCGACATTGTCAGGTCAGCCAGCGCGCCGCATCGACGGCGCGCTGTGCGTTTACGGGACGCGCGGCCCTCAAGTTTGCCTACGGCAACCCGTTAAAGCATGGACTGCTTCATTACTGGACTCCCATGCGTAACCTGATCGCCCTGTTCGCTTGCTGCTGCGTCGCCATGAGCGCAAGCGCGAACGATCCCGGCGCCGCGGCAGCCAAGCTCGCGGCCTCCATCTCGAAACCGGCGTCGGCTTCCATGCCGGCCGGCGCCAAGACGTCGTCTTCCGACGCGGTCAAGAAACTGGTGGCGGCCGCCGATGCCAAGGTCGCTGCCGGGCCTGCCGCTGCGCCTGCCGCGCCTGCTGCCAGCGCCAAGGAAGAGGACGCCGAAGTCGCGCTGTCCGCCAAGATCTCCGAGCGCCTGGCCGAGTTGCGCGAGCGCCAGCAGGCGCGCGCCGGCGCGGCCGCGCGTGCCAGGAAGGTGGCCGATGCCCGCCGCAAGCAGGAAGAGCAGGCCGCCGTGGCTGCCGCCGCCGCCGCGATCACGGCTGCCGCCGCACCGAAGCGCGGCACCGCCTGGTCCTACGAGGGCGAACTCGGTCCGGCCAACTGGTCGAAGATCAATGACGGCTGGGCCAAGTGCGCCACCGGCAACCGCCAGTCGCCGATCGACCTGCGCGATGGCATCAAGGTCAACCTGGAACAGATCAGCTTCGATTACCACCCATCGTCGTTCAGCGAGATCAACAATGGCCGCACGATCCAGGTCGACGTCGGCAGCGGCAATTTCATCACGGTCGGCAACCAGACCTACGAATTGCAGCAATTCCACTTTCACCGTCCGTCCGAGGAAAAGATCAACGGCAAGGGTACGGAAATGGTCATGCACATGGTGCACAAGAGCGCCGACGGCAAGATCGCGATCGTCGCCGTGCTGCTCGAGCGCGGCCAGCCGCACGGCCTGATCCAGACGGTCTGGGACAACCTGCCGCTGGAAAAGAGCGAGACCGTGTCGCCGGCGATCGTGATCGACCCGACCGATGCGCTGCCGGAAAAGCGCGAGTATTTCACCTACATGGGGTCGCTGAGCGAACCGCCGTGCACCGAGGGTGTGCTGTGGATGGTGTTCAAGCAGCCGCGCCAGGCGTCGCCGGCGCAGATGGCCCTGTTTTCGCGGCTGTATCCGCTGAATGCGCGGCCGCTGCAGTCGACGGCGGGGCGGATGATCAAGGAGTCGAACTGAGGCTGGCTTAGCGCAGCCACCGTCGCCCCTGCGAAGGCAGGGGCCCAAGTTTGCCGGCATCTCGATAACGCAAGCAGAACTTGGGCCCCTGCCTGCGCAGGGGCGACGTTTACAAGCTAACGATTCAGGTAGAGTCGGCGCACTATCAAGCCGACACGACCACCCGGTGCTCCCCGCGCCAGCTCCCGCCCGGCTCCAGCACCTGCGGCCCCAGCAAGGCCGGCTCGATGCACACGAACTGCCGGTACTCGTCATCGTCCATGTCGTTCAGCGCCGCCGCATCGGCCGCGCCCGGATTCCACACGACCGCATCGGTGAAGCCGCTCTGCTGCAGCCCCAGCTTGTCGGCCCCGGTATCGAACACGATGTTGCCGGCGATTCCCTCGAATACCTGGTCCAGCTTGTCGGTAATCGCCAGCGTCTCGGCCTGCACGCCGTCGATGCGCACCGCTTCCACGTCTTCGACCAGGTAATAGGTATGCAGCGCGGCGGAGAAGGGGAAGGCTTCGGTGCCGGTATTGCGCACCTCCAGCTGCAGGGCCAGCGACTGCGCCTCCACCGTCACCCGCAGCGACAGCGCGAACGGCGCCGGCCAGGCGGCCGCCGGCGCGGGCGCCAGGTCGGCCTGCGACAGGCCCAGTACGGCGAACGCGGCGCCGTCCTGCTCGCCCGACTCGAGCACGCGCCAGGTGCTGACGCGCGCGAAACCGTGGCGCATGCCGCTGCCGCGTTCGGCGAACTGGGGAAAGATCACCGGCACGCCGCCGCGGAGCGCGCGGCTGCCGTCGAGCGCGGACAGGGTGCTGAGGAACAGGCGTTCCTGTGCTGCCGGTGCCTGCAGGCCCAGCCCGCCGGCCGCGCTGGCCTGCGGGCTGGGCGGGGTTTTCCATGACACCAGGTGGGCACCATACAGGGTGATGGTCGCTTCGGCGCCGTCGGGCGCGCGAAGTTGTAAAGCGGGCAATTGCCCAAACTGCGTGGTGGTTGCGCTCACGGCTTCTCCTCAGGTAACACCAATGGAGTCGTCACGCGCGGCAACCACGCCATCGGATCAAGTCATGCGGCTCTTCGCCAGCGGCGGATTGTACGCGAAGTAGCGCTTGATGCCTTTGGTGATCGCGTCGGCCAGTTGATTTTGATAGCCGTCGTCCTTCAGCCGCGCTTCCTCTTCCGGATTCGAGATGAAAGCGGTCTCGACCAGGATCGAGGGGATGTCGGGCGCTTTCAGCACCGCAAAGCCGGCCTGTTCGACCGAGCCCTTGTGCAAGCGGTTGATGCCGCCGATCTCGGACAGCACGGCCTTGCCCAGCTTGAGGCTGTCGTTGATCTGGGCCGTGGTCGACAGGTCGAACAGCACGCTGGCGATATCCTTGTCGTGCGAGGCGAAGTTGGTGCCGCCGATCAGGTCAGCCTTGTTCTGGTCGTTGGCCAGCCAGCGTGCGGCGCTCGAGCTGGCACCTTTTTCCGACAACACGAACACCGACGAGCCGCGCGCGCTCGGCTGGACGAAGGCGTCGGCGTGGATCGACACGAACAGGTCGGCCTGCACCTTCCTCGCCTTTTCCACGCGCTGGCCGAGCGGCACGAAGAAGTCGGCGTCGCGGGTCAGCATCACGCGCGTGTTCGGCAACTCTTCCAGCTTGGCCTTCAGACGCTTGGCGACCGACAGTACGATGTCCTTTTCGTGCACGCCGGTGGCGCCGGTCGCGCCCGGGTCCTCGCCGCCATGGCCGGGGTCGAGCGCAATGGTGACCATGCGCGTCACTTTCTGGCCGGGAACGGCCTTCGGATGGGCCTCCACCGGTGCCTTTGCCTGCGCCTGTGCCTGGTTTCGAACCGCGGCCGGCGGCTGCGGCATGCTCGGTTGCGGCTGCGCCGGCGTGGTGCCGGCGCGGGCGGCGTCGGCTTCGAGTTGGGCCACCGCGGCCGGGCCGACCTGGCCGACGCTCGGCGCGCCCGGCTGGGCGCTCGGCGTCGGGGTGGCGGCCGCGACTTCGCTGCCGCTCCACTTTTCCTTGTCGATCATCGCCGTCAGCGGATCGACCGGCTTGACGGGGTACAGGTCGAAGATCAGGCGGTGCCGGTAGCCGGCCACCGGGTCCAGCGTGAACACCTGCGGCTTGACGGTTTCCTTCAGGTCGAACACCAGCCGCACCACGTTCGGGCGGTTCTGGCCGACCCGCACCTGCTTGATGTAGGGATCGTTCGATTCGACCTTGGCGACCAGGCTTTTGAGCGTTTCGTTGAGGGCCAGGCCATCGATGTCGACGACCAGCCGCGGCGGGTCGGGCACCATGAAATGGGTGGTCTTCAGCGGGCCGTCGTTTTCCAGCGTGACGCGGGTATAGTCGTCGGCCGGCCAGACGCGCACGGCCATGATCTGGGCGGCCATGGCGGCGGTCGGCAGCAGGGCAGGCGCGAGCACCGACAGCAGCAGCGTGCCGCCTTTTTTCAGGGCGGTGCGCCGCGTCGGCGAATCGGGAATCAAGGAGTCGGGGGGTAGTGCAGGCGTTCGAGGCATAGCAGGCCCAAGTCGGACAACGCCTGCAATTCTACAGTACGCCCGAGTCCGCTGACTTCCAGCAACACGTTCACGTCGGGTGGCGGCAACACCGGCTCGCCTTTTTCCGGCCATTCGACGATGCAAATGTTGTGACCATTGAAATCTTCGCGGAAGCCGGCGTCCAGGAATTCTTCCGGACTCGCCATGCGGTAGAGGTCGTAATGGATCAGTTCGACCGGCTGGCCGCCGAGGCTGATGCGGTAGGGTTCCGACAGCGTATAGGTCGGGCTTTTCACCGCACCCTGGTGGCCGGCCGCGTGCAGCAGCGCGCGCGTGAGGGCGGTCTTGCCGGCGCCGAGGTCGCCGTGCAGGTGGATCACCAGGCCCGGCCGCAGTGCGCGCGCCAGGGCGCCGCCCAGGGCGCGGGTCGCGTCTTCATCAGGAAGATAAGTTCTTATGGACTGCATCAATTAAAATAGTGTGTTGCGGACGCTTGCTCCGCATCGTGTTGTCAACTTTCCCGCCATGTCCGACGCTTCTCCCGACCTCGACCAACTCGCACACGCCATCAAGGCATGGGGCGCCGAACTCGGCTTTGCCGACGTCCGCATCACGGACATTGACCTGGCGCATACGGAAGCGGGGCTGCAAGCCTGGCTTGACGCAGGCCACCATGGCGAGATGGATTATATGGCAAGCCACGGCATGAAGCGCGCCCGGCCGGCCGAACTGGTGCCCGGCACGGTGCGCGTGATCAGCGCGCGCATGGACTACCTGCCGCGCGCCACGGCGGACGACTGGCGCGCGCGCGAACGCCTGCGCCAGCAGGATCCGCAGGCGGCCGTGGTCTCGGTGTACGCCCGCGGACGCGATTACCACAAGGTCTTGCGCAACCGCCTGCAGGCGCTGGCCGAGAAGGTCAGGGCGGCGATCGGCGCATACGGCTACCGCGTGTTCACCGATTCGGCGCCGGTGATGGAATTGCCGCTGGCGCAAAAGGCGGGCCTCGGCTGGCGCGGCAAGCATACCCTGCTGCTGTCGCGCGAGGCCGGGTCGACCTTCTTCATCGGCGAGATCCTGGTCGACCTGGCGCTGCCCATCGATGAACCTACCGGCGCCCACTGCGGCCAGTGCGCGGCCTGCATCGGCGCCTGCCCGACCGGCGCCATCCTCGGGCCGGGCCGGCTCGATGCGCGGCGCTGCATCTCCTACCTGACGATCGAATTGAAGGGCAGCATCCCGGAAGAATTCCGGCCGCTGATCGGCAACCGCATCTACGGCTGCGACGATTGCCAGCTGGTGTGCCCGTGGAACAAGTTCGCGCAGCGCGGCATGCTGCCCGACTTCGACGAGCGCAATGGCCTCGGCGCAGCGAGCCTGGTGGAACTGTTCGGCTGGGAAGAGGAAGAATTCAACCGCCGCATGGAGGGCAGTCCGATCCGCCGCATCGGCCATGAACGCTGGCTGCGCAACCTGGCGGTGGGACTCGGTAACGCAGCGGCGACGCCCCCGGGCGATCCGGCCATCGTGGCCGCCCTGCAAGCCCGCGCAGCGCATCCGTCGGCGCTGGTACGCGAGCACGTGGCCTGGGCGCTGGCGCGCCACGGGGTCGTGCTACAGCGCGATGCGCTTCATGCGTAGCGCCGACCAATCGCCGTCGATCGAGATCATTGCCACACCTGTGATACCGTTTTCCTTTGCATAGGCATTGATCGAGTCGCGATTGATATCGGTGGCCTTGGAAGCGGTCTGCTTCAGGTAAGCCACCCACAGCGACCCCTTGTCGCCCATGCGCTCCCTGGCGGTCGGGAAGTATTGTTCGAGTTCCTTGCGGTTCATCGCGAACAGCAATACCACGTCGACTCGGTCGTCGGCTTTACCTTGGTCGTTCTTGATCAGGTTGGGCGGCATTTGCGAGACCATGCCGGGATGGACGCCCCCGTTCAAGATCAACATCGATTTCGCCGTCCGCAAAAACATCTTGTCCGCAATCGTCTTTTCGCTCATCTGTTCTTCCCTAAAGAATTTTTCTTGCATGGCCAGTGGGGGCCATCGGGTGTGCAATGATTTTACAAGCGAACTTGCGAAAAGCTTGGCGGCAACAACCTGTTGTGCGCGCCTGTGCCGTAGACGAGACTACTTCAACAACCCTGCCAATTCCACTGCCGTCTTGACCTGCATCTTGTCGAAGATGTGCGCCCGGTGCACCTCCACCGTGCGCATGGAAATGCCGAGCTTGTCGGCCACGACCTTGTTCATGTTGCCGGCCAGGATCAGGTCGAGGACTTCGCGTTCGCGTGCCGACAAGGTCGCCAGGCGCGCATGCACCGCGGCCGCGCCGGCGGCCTTGCGCGAGGCCGCCATGGCTTCTTCCACGCGGTCCATCAGCTGGTTGTCGTTGAACGGCTTTTCGAAGAAATCGAAGGCGCCGCGCTTGAGCGAGTCGACCGCCATCGGCACGTCGCCGTGGCCGGTCAGGAAGATCACCGGCAGGCGCGCCAGCAGGCCGCGCGCGACCAGCTGGTCGAACACGGCGATGCCGTTCATGCCGGGCATGCGCACGTCGAGCAGCACGCAGTCGCCACGCGCACCGCTGGCGCCATCGGCGCCGTCTGCGGTTTGCGCCTGTTCGCCGAGGGCATCGAGAAAGGCCTGGCCGCCGGCATGGCCGCGCGCCGCCAGCCCGCGCGATTGCGCCAGCCATTCGAGGGCGTCGCGAATGACGTCTTCGTCGTCGACGATGTGCAGCATGCGATGGATCTCCTTTTATTGGGCGGTTATTTTAGCGGAGCGTTCGCCTGTCGGCCGGCGCTCATGCTTTTTGCAGGGCAAATGTGAAGATGGTGCCGCCGCCCGGGTTGCCGGCGTGGCTCAGGGTCCCGCCGTGGAATTCGATGGCGGTGCGGCAGATCGACAGGCCCATGCCCATGCCTTCGGCCTTGGTCGAAAAGAAGGGCGAGAACAGGCGCTCGGCCACTTCGGGCGCGATGCCGTGGCCATTGTCGATGACCGAGACCGCCACCTGGGCATCGGTTTCCTGCGCCGTGATGCGCAGCAGGCGCCGCTCGGGCGCGATGTCCTGCATCGCCTCGATCGCGTTGCGCGTCAGGTTCAGCAGCACCTGCTCGAGCAGCACGCGGTCGGCCAGTACCGGCGGCAGCACGGGCGGGAAGTCGACCTGCAGCGTCACGTAGCTCTGGCGCGCCTGCATGTCGATCAGCGCGCGGATGCCGTCGACCACCTGCTGCATCGCCACGTTCTCGCGGTGCGGCTCGCGCTTCTTGACGAATTCGTGCACGCTGCGGATCACCTGGCCGGCGCGGCGCGCCTGGGTGTTCGCCTGTTCCAGCGCGCGCTTGAGCATGCCGATGTCCAGCGCCGGCGATGCACCCGACCCGCCGCCCTCATCCGCATTCGCCCGGTTCAGTACGTTGAGCGCACCGGCGGTATAGCTGGAAATCGCCGCCAGCGGCTGGTTCAGTTCGTGCGCCAGCATCGACGAGATCTCGCCCATGGTCGACAGGCGCGCGCTGGTTTCCAGTTTTTCCTGCTGCTGGCGGTTGAGTTCCTCGGCGCGCTTGCGATCGGTGATGTCGAGCACGGAACTCATCCAGCCGGTATGGCGGCCGTGGTTGTCGACCAGCGGCGCCTCGAAGATCAGCACCGGCACGCGCACCCCGTCGGTCCGCTGGAACACGGTCTCGAACTGCGGCGTGGCCTGGCCCGCCAGCACCTTGCGGAAGCGCTGTTCATACTCGGCCATGGCTTCCGGCGCCCAGTAGGGCATGGGCGGCTTCTTGCCCAGCAGTTCCTCGGGCGGCAGCCCGACCATGCGGCAGAAGGCCGGGTTGACGTAGGTGACGCGGCCTTCGAGGTCGCGCGCGCGCAGGCCGGTCAGCAGCGAATCTTCCATCGCGGTGCGGAAGGCCATCTGCTGGCGCAGCGCGTTTTCGGCGGCGATGGTGCGCGCGATGTGGCGCCACAGCGCGACCAGCGACAGCACCAGCCCCAGCGCCAGCACGATCACCGAGCCCACCAGCAGGTTCGGCAGCAGTTTCGGCGCGCCCTTGACGCTGTCGGTGGCCAGCACGATCTGCGAGCCGGGCAGGTCGAGCGCGCGCTTGTGGGTATAGATCCCGCGTCCGGGGCCGCCGGCGGCGCGCTGCGCCACGACGCGGTCGTCGCGGTCGAGCAGCGACAGCGCGTTGTCCTGGGCGAACCACCAGGGTACGTTTTCGTCGAGCAGGGTCTGCAGGTTGTAGGTGGCGACCAGGCTGCCGGCATAGGTGCCGGCACGGTACAGCGGCAGGTGGAAGTCGACCAGGCCATGCAGCGCCGCGGTGGCGCCATACGGTTCGCTGTAGCGGCCGGCGCGCGTGGTGCGCGCCATCTCGGCCGCCTCGCGCGAGGATTCGGTCAGGCCGGCGGCCGGCAATTCCATGCCGCGCAGCGCCCGCACGCCGCCATCGGGGCCGAGCCAGACCACGCGCCGCAGTTCGTGGCCGTTCTTGAACATCTGCGCCAGGCGCGCCTGCAGCACGTTCGCCGCCGGCGTATCCACCACCAGGTCGGCGCCCAGCGTGGCCAGCGCCTCTTCGCTGCGCGCCAGTTCGAAGCGCAGCGTCTGCTCGACCCACAGGGTGTCGGCGATCAGCTGTTCCTGGCGCTCGTTGGCTTCCATCTGGCGCGCCTGCCAGGGCAGCCACAGCAGTACCAGCAGGAACAGCAACACCAGCAGCACCGGCACCAGCCAGCGCCAGGGGCCTTCGGGAACGGGGCGGGGCGTCGTAAATGGATTCTTCATATCGATTGCATTGCTGCCGGCCTTGCGGTTTTCCACGATGGCGGCGCCGTCCGGGAAACGGCACACTGGGGCCAGCTTTAGAATATACCTGTATTGCTTTAGTCAGAGGAAAGATCATGCGGATCAAAGCCGCCCTGGCCGCGCTGGCCTCGCTGCCCATCATTATCGGCCTTTGTGCCGCGGTCGGCACCGGCAGCGCCCGTGCCCAGGCCCCCATCGTCATCAAGTTCAGCCACGTGGTCGCGCCGGGTGCGCCCAAGGGCCTGGCGGCCGAGCGTTTCCGGGTGCTGGCCGAACAGATGACGCGGGGCCGGGTCAAGGTCGAAGTCTACCCGAACAGCCAGCTCTACAAGGACAAGGAAGAACTGGAAGCCCTGCAACTGGGCGCGGTGCAGATGCTGGCGCCGTCGCTGGCCAAGTTCGGGCCGCTGGGCGTGAAGGAATTCGAAGCCTTCGACCTGCCTTATATCTTCCCCACCAAGGCCGCGCTGAACGCGGTGACCGAGGGTCCGATCGGGCGCAGCCTGCTGCGCAAGCTGGAATCGAAAGGACTCACCGGACTGGCCTACTGGGACAACGGCTTCAAGGTGATGTCGGCCAACCGGCCGCTGCACGACCCGGCCGACTTCCACGGGCTGCGCATGCGTATCCAGGGTTCCAAGGTGCTCGACGCCCAGATGCGCGCGCTGGGCGCGGTGCCCCAGGTGCTGGCGTTTTCGGAAGCCTACCCGGCGCTGCAGTCGGGCGTGGTCGACGGCACCGAGAACCCGCCGTCGAACATGCTGACCCAGCGCATGAACGAGGTGCAGAAACACGTGACGGTGTCCAACCACGGTTACCTGGGGTATGCCGTGATCGTCAACAAGAAGTTCTGGGATGGCCTGCCGCGCGACATTCGCGCGCAGCTGGAAGGGGCGCTGCGCGAAGCCACGACCTACGAAAAAGCCATAGCCCAGCGTGATAACGAGCGCGCGCTCGAGACGATCCGCAAGACCGGCAAGACCACCGTCTACACCCTCACGCCGGAACAGCAGGCTGCCTGGCGCCGTGCGCTGCTGCCGGTCCAGAAACAGATGGAAGGGCGGATCGGGCCGGATCTGATCGAATCGATCAACCGGACCACGGCCCAGAACCGTTGACGCTGCACCGTTTATACGCATTCCGGATAAGCGTTGACGGTCTGGCTTGACACTTTCGATCGTCAAATTTCTTGTCAGCAATGAAATGCCGGCTGAGCCCACTTTCTGTTGTTTTTAAGTTGGTTATAGCTGAAATATATTCCGTGAATGTATATAGAAATGTATTTCTTTCTTATGCGGATGCGTTATGATGGAGCACCTTCAGCACTAGATTGGTGCGTAAGGAAGATGTACCGGATACATGTTGGGGAGAGGTAGAAAAAGCGGTAATGGCGGTACCACAAGTACATCGCATACATTCACCGGAAAAAAGTTTGGAGGAGACACACGTTTTACATGATGCTGCCGGCACGACCGAGCGGCCGGGAACGTGAACCAGATTGAAGCGCACCCCCGGGTGCGCTTTTTTTTCGCCTGTGCATCCATCGGCGGGTGTCCCCTCTTGCCGCGGGGCTAAGGGGGTCTTACACTACGCTGATGAACACACAACAGGGCAGCGAGATCTTCAGCGCCATCACGGCCGCGCCGTTCGGGGCCATCGGCATCCGCACCGAGCAGGACAGTTTGCGCGAGCTGGTCTACCTGCCGCCGCATTACCAGGAAAAGGCGCCGCTCGACGCCGTCGCCGAACAGGCTGCCGTGCAGGTCACGCGCTACTTCGCCGACCCCGCATACCGCTTCGACCTGCCGCTGCATGCGGCCGGCACCGCATTCCAGCGCCGCGTGTGGGACATGATCGGGGCCATCCCGCGCGGCAGCGTACGCACCTATGGCCAGCTCGCCAAGCTGCTGGAATCGCATCCGCGCGCGGTCGGCCAGGCCTGCGGCGCCAACTGGTTCCCGCTGGTGGTTCCCTGCCACCGCGTGACCGCGGCCGGCGGCCTGGGCGGCTTTGCCAGCCACGACGACGAAAACGGCTTCCACCTCTCGGTCAAGCGCTGGCTGCTGCGCCACGAAGGCGCGCTCGCCACCGACATGCCATGGCAACAACAGCCGATTTTCCCCTGATCGACGCGTTCTGCGACACGCTCTGGCTCGAGCACGGGCTGTCGAAGAACTCGCTGGACGCCTACCGGCGCGACCTGCGCCTGTTCGCGCGCTGGCTGCAGGCCAAGCGTCCCGAACGCGCCGACCTGCACGCCGTGCAGTCGCAGGATATCGCCGCCTATTTCGCCGAGCGCCACCAGGAGTCTAAACCGAGTTCGGCCAACCGCCGCCTGTCGGTGCTGAAGCGTTTCTACCAGCTGGCGCTGCGCGAACGCCGCATCGCCAGCGATCCCTGCCTGAAGATGGCATCGGCGAAGCAGCCGGCGCGCTTCGTGCACACCTTGAGCGAAGCCCAGGTCGAGGCCTTGCTGAATGCGCCGGACGTGAGTACGCCGCTGGGCCTGCGCGAGCGTACCATGCTCGAACTGATGTATGCGAGCGGCTTGCGCGTATCGGAACTGGTGACCCTCAAAGTGGTCGAGCTGAGCCTGAACGACGGCGTGCTGCGCATCACCGGCAAGGGCAGCAAGACCCGCCTGGTGCCCTTCGGCGAACAGGCGCGCCACTGGCTGGAACGCTACCTCAAGGATGCGCGCGGCCAGATCCTCGACGGCCAGGTCGACGACGCCCTGTTCGTCACCGGCCGCGGCGGCGCCATGACGCGCCAGATGTTCTGGGTCGTCATCAAGAAGCATGCGGCCCGGGCCGGCATCACCGCGCCGCTGTCGCCGCACACGCTGCGCCACGCGTTCGCCACCCACCTGCTGAACCACGGCGCCGACTTGCGCGTCGTACAACTGCTGCTCGGCCATTCCGATATCTCGACCACGCAGATCTACACCCACGTCGCGCGCGAGCGCTTGAAACACCTGCACGCCCAGCACCACCCGCGCGGATAAATCTCAAGGCCCGGTCACCGGCGTGCCCCATAATGGTTCGGTAGGAGTTTTCCCAACCGGGTCCCATTGACATGCTCGAGGTGATTATGCCCAGGACGAATTTCCAGTACGAGAAGCGGCAGCGCGAGTTGGAAAAGAAGCGCAAGACGGACGAAAAGGCGAAGCGCAAGCAGGAGGCCAAGCTGCACAAGCCGCCCGGGGAGGAGGGCGAGGCGGTTGAGGAGGCTGCGGACCCTCAGGTCGAAGCGGAGCCGGTGGGGCAGGGGGAGCGGGATCCGGCTTGATTGTCATGCATTGCCCGTGACATCAAGGCGTCATTCCCGCGAAAGCGGGAATGACGTTTACGCGCACGCGGTCCAACTCGACGTTAGTCATTACGCAGTTTGCTGTTCCCCACCCGCAGCACCTTCTTCCGCGGCAGTATGTTCCTCATTGCGCCGGAACCACTTCACCGCCCGCTTGCCCAGCGCATCCAGGTAGGTGTACGCCACCGGCACCACCACCAGCGTCAGCAGGGTCGAGGTGATCACCCCGCCGATCACCGCCCGCCCCATCGGCGCCTGGGTCTCGCCGCCTTCGCCCATGCCGATCGCCATCGGCAGCATCCCGAAGATCATCGCCTGCGTCGTCATCAGGATCGGGCGCAGGCGCACCTGGCCGGCTTCCATCAGGGCCGCGAACTGGGACTTGCCTTCGCGCTGGCCGTGGTTGGCGAAGTCCACCAGCAAGATCGCGTTCTTGGTCACCAGGCCCATCAGCATCACCACCCCGATCACCGAAAAGATGTTGAGCGTGGTCTTGGTGACCAGCAGCGCCACCAGCACGCCGATGAGCGACAGCGGCAGCGACACCATGATCGCGATCGGCTGCAGGAAGCTGCCGAACTGCGAGGCCAGCACCAGGTAGATGAAGATCACCGCGATGCCGAGCGCCACCCCGAAGCCGGCCATGGTCTCGTCCATCTGCTCGGCGCGGCCGCCGACGTCGAAGCGTACGCCGTCCGGCATCTCGATCGACTTCATGGCCTGGCGTACCTCGCTCATCACGTCGCCCAGCGGCCGGCCGTCCAGGCCGGCGTAGACCGCCACCCGGCGCTGCAGGGCCTGGCGCTTGAGCACTTGCGGGCTGGTCGAGGGCACGAACTCGACCACCTGGCGTAGCGGCACCATGATCGGGTTGCCGGCGGCGTCCAGGCGGCTGGAAGCCACCGCCAGGTCGCCCAGGTCGGCGATCTTCTGGCGGCCGGTCTTCGGCAGCTGCACGTTGACCTCGTAGTTCTGGCCGTCCGGCGCCAGCCAGCGGTTGGTCTGGTCGCCGGCGACGAAAGGCCGCAGCGAGGCGCCGATCTGCTGCACCGACAGGCCGAGGTCGCGCGCCAGTTCGTGGTTGATTTTCACCAGCGTGGCCGGATTCGCGCCTTCCTGGCTGTATTCGATGTCGGCCACGCCCTTGATCGCTGCCATCTTGTCCATCAGGCGGTGGGCGACCGCATCCAGCTTGGCGTCGTCGTTGCCGAGGATGGCGATGAAGATCGGGCGCTCACCCACGGTGAGGGTGACGCCGGCGATCGGGGACAGGCGGTCGCGGATCACCTGTTCCAGTTCCTGCTGCGAGCGGCGGTGCGTCTGGTGCACATTGGTCAGCTTCAGGTTGACCTGGGAGTAATTGCGGCCTTCCCAGGACCCGACGATGGTCGAGATGCTCTCGATTTCCTTGAATTCGCCGAGCGCGGTCTCGATCTGGCGCAGCTTGGCGTCGGAGTAGTCGAGGCTGGAACCGACGGGGGTCTTGAAGCGCAGCTGGATGAAGCCGTTGTCGACCTGGGGCGTGAACTCGCCGCCGATCTTCGGCACCAGCAGCAGGCTGCCGGCGAACAGGGCGAAGGCGAGCAGCAGGGTCGACTTGCGCCAGGCCAGCGCGAAGCCGAGCACCTTGGCATACCAGCCGTGCACGTGCTCGATGCCGCGGTCGATGCGCGCCATCAGGTGGCCCAGCCAGGGCACATACTTGAAGCGGTCCCTGGCCGGGTCCGGCCACACCGAGGACAGCATCGGGTCGAGGGTGAAACTGACGAACAGCGAGACCAGCACCGCCACCGCCACCGTGATCCCGAACTGCAGGAAGAAGCGGCCGATGATGCCCTGCATGAAGGCGATCGGCACGAACACGGCGACGATGGCAAACGTGGTGGCCATCACCGCCAGGCCGATCTCGTTGGTGCCATCCTCGGCGGCGCGCACGTGGTTCTTGCCCATGCCGAGATGGCGCACGATGTTCTCGCGCACCACGATGGCGTCGTCGATCAGCAGGCCGATCGACAGCGACAGCGCCATCAGGGTCAGGAAATTCAGCGTGAAGCCGAAGTACTTCATGGCGATAAAGCTGGCCAGCACCGAGATCGGCAGGGTCAGGCCGGTGATGATGGTGCTGCGCCAGGAGTGCAGGAACAGGAACACGATCACCATGGTCAGGATCGCGCCTTCGATGATGGTGTCCTTGACGTTGTCGAGCTGGCCCTGCACCGTCCTGGCCTGGTCGTCCAGGACGGTGAACCGGATGTCCTTGGGCAGGCTGTCCTTCATCGCCTCGATCGCCGCCCGCACGCCCGTGCCCACCGCGACCGTGTTGGCATCCTGGACCTTGGCGATTTCCAGCGAGATGGCGCGCTCGCCGTTCACGCGCGAGATCGAGTCCTCTTCCGCGGCGCCGTCCGCGATCCGGGCCACCTGTTCCAGGTAGACCGGGCCGCTGGCGCGCTGGGCCACGATGATGCGGTTGAAGTCGCGCGCTTCCTTCATCTTGCCTTCGATGCGCACCAGGTTCTCGCGCTCGCCGCGGCTGACGCGGCCGGCCGGCAGGTTGGCGTTGGTGGCGCTGATCGCGGCCATGACTTCATCGATGCCGACGTTCAGGCTGCGCAGCTGGTCCGGACGGATGTCGACCAGGACCTGGCGGTTCTGCTTGCCGTTGACGCG
>JAKOOD010000634.1 GCA_022701635.1 Burkholderiaceae bacterium
CGGATCGACACGTAGTCGGGCTTCCAGCCGCGCTCGGCCAGGCGGGCGATGGCGGCGCGCTCCAGCGCCAGCAGGTCGGGATGGCCGCCGCGGGTCTGCTCGGCCACCCAGTTCAGGGTCTGGTACAAGAAGGGGGCTTCGGCGCGTTCTTCGCCCGACAGGTAGCCGTTGCGCGAGGACAGTGCCAGGCCGTCGGCGGCACGGAAGGTCTCGGCGCCGATGATCTCGGTCGGCATGGCGAATTGGCGCGCCATGTTACGGATGATCATCAACTGCTGGTAATCCTTCTTGCCGAACACGGCCACGCGCGGCTGCACGCAGGAAAACAGCTTGGTGACGACCGTGCACACGCCGTTGAAGAAGCCGGGACGGAATTCGCCTTCCAGGATGTTGCCCAGGTCATCCGGCGGCTGCACGCGGTATTCCTGGGGTTCCGGATACAAGTCTTTCTCGGTCGGCGCGAACAGCACGTACACGCCTTCCTTTTCCAGCTTGTCGACGTCGGCCTGGAAGGTGCGCGGGTATTTGTCGAAGTCTTCGTTCGGGCCGAACTGCAGGCGGTTGACGAAGATCGATGCGACCACCGGGTCGCCGTGCTTGCGCGCCAGGCGCATCAGCGACAGATGCCCCTCGTGCAGGTTGCCCATGGTGGGCACGAAGGCGGTGCGCAGTTGGCCACTCAGCTGGTCGCGCAAGTCTTCGATGGAGGAAATGATTTTCATGGGGGACTCGGTGTGTAAAGCGTGGTACGTGAAGCGTGTTCAGGCCGGCGAATAGGCCAGCCGCACATAGATCGGCGCGAACGCCTCGGCCTGGGTAATTTCGATCAGGGTTTCCTTGGCCAGCTCGAGCATGGCCACGAAATGGACCACGACGACCGGCACGCCGGCATGGCCGTCGAACAACTCCGCGAACTCGATGAAGCGGCGCGATTGCAGTGTACGCAGGATGGCGGACATGTGCTCGCGCACGGAGAGTTCCTCGCGCCCGATCCGGTGATGCTGGGTCAGCTTGGCGCGGCGCAGCACATCCATCCAGGCGCGTTGCAGGTCGTGCGCGTCGACGTGCGGCCAGACCGGTGCCAGGCCCTGTTCGATGGTCAGCTCGGGGCGCAGGAAGTCGCGGTCGACCTGGGGCAGGGCACCCAGCGCCTGGGCCGCCAGCTTGATCTGCTCGTAGTCCAGCAAGCGCCGCACCAGTTCCGCGCGCGGGTCGCCGACTTCCTCGATCAGGTCGTCCTGGCGCTTCGGCAGCAGCATGCGCGACTTGATCTCGATCAGCATCGCCGCCATCAGCAGGTATTCGGCGGCCAGTTCCAGGTTGCTCTTCCGGATCTGCTCGACGTATTCCAGGTATTGCAGGGTCACCTGCGCCATCGGGATGTCGAGGATGTTGAAGTTCTGCCTGCGGATCAGGTACAGCAGCAGGTCGAGCGGACCCTCGAAGGCGTCCAGGAACACCTCGAGCGCGTCGGGCGGGATGTACAGGTCAGTGGGCAGCCGCAGCAGCGGCTCGCCGTACAGGCGTGCGATGGCCGCCTCGGCAGCATCGGCCGCGGCGTTGAGGGCATGTTCCTGGTCCGGCTGCGGCGACCCGGCGACCGGCGATCCGGCGACCGGCGACCCGGCGACCGGCGATCCGGCGGCGCCGTCAGAGGCTCCGCCGCCGGTTATTTCTTCCGGCATCATCGGCGTCAGCCTCCGGCCTCAGATCCTCAGACCTTGGTCTGGTACGGATAAGCGTTCTGGCGCAGGCGCGACTCGGCGATGCGGCGCTGCTCGTCCAGCGACAGCGGTGCCGTATCCCACAGCAGGGAGCGGCCGGCGAGCTGGCGCTCGTCCATGCCCGGGGTCTTTTCCTTCAGTTCCTTGATGAACTTGGTGTGATCGGATTCGTAGTTGACGTGTTTCTTGAACAGGCTCATGGTTCTCTTGGCTTGACTTACAAGGAATACCGGGGCGGCCACTGGCGGGCCGCCCGGGCGAACATGCAATGATACTGCCGCGCCGCCTTATTTGTGCAGCGCGTTGAGCTGGCGGGCGATGATGTCGTGGTTGAGCCACAGCACCGGCGCGATCTTCTCGGCCGCGCCGTGGAACATCAGCGGACCGGTGGCTTCCACCACCAGCGCCGACAGGTGGTCGGTGATCAGCGCTTTCTTGTCCGTGTGCAGCGAGGTGATCTCGTCCGAGGTGCCGATCATCAGCTCGGCCAATTCCGGGGTGTTGTCCATCGGCCAGGCTTCGTAGTTGCGGAAGCCGGCGCTGGTCTCGGTCTGCAGGTAGCTTTCCAGCTTGTCCAGGATCGATTGCAGCGACACGCCTTCGCCCAGCAGGGCCTGGCAGGTGTCCCACTGTGCCTGCACCCACGGATTGTCACCCTGAGCACCACCCTCCTTTTTCAGGGCGGTCAGCAGCGGGAACAGCGACAGTTCCACGCCGACGAAGATGTCGGACGAGTTGGTGCGGATTTCCGGGCAGTTGAACACGGTCGCGAAGATGCCTTGCTTCCAGGCCGCCTCGGCGATCGACTCCAGGCGCATCTTGGCGTAGCCCTGGGTGTAGTTGGTGTAGGTCTGCCACTTGTACTCATCGCCGATCAGCACTTCGGTACCATGGTAGCCGTAGGCGGTGTAGCGCACCTGGCCGCCCTTGGCGGTGATGCGCTCGCGGATCGCGCTCGAGGCATCGATCAGGTGCTGCAGCGTGTTGGCGGAGACTTCGTCGAAGTTCATCAGGATCAACTTGCCCAGGTCGCTGTCCAGCAGGGCGCGCGAGGACATGAAGCGGTCGCCGCGGCCTTTGTAGATGCGGTTGGCGATGGCCAGGAAAGCCTTGATCCGGGGAATGCCGCCGGCCATGGTGTGGGCGAAGAACACGTTGGCGCCGTCCGGAATCAGCTTGTCGATCTCGGCCATCGCCTGGCCCGCCGACTCGCTGAAGCGGCGCACGCCGGCCTGGCGGCAGGCTTCGATCTTGTCCCAGTCCAGCTTGTCTTCCTGCCAGCCCTTCAGGGTGATACCGGACAGCATCTCGGTCGGGTTCTGCTCGCCGGCCGGCGCATCCATGTCGAAGCCCGCCATCAGCGGCACGTTGACGATGCGGCCGCCGAGCTTGGCTTCGGCTTCGGCGTGTTCTTCCGCGGTCAGGGCGCGCAGGGTACCGTCGTCGTTGCGGCGGCCGACGGTGATGCCGAGGATGGTCATGCCGGCGGCGCGCGCCTCGTCGACCAGGCCGTTTGCGTAGCCACGGCCGAACAGTTCGCCGAACAGGACGAACACGTCACCTTGGCGGAACAGGTTCGCGTGCGGGATGTGTCTCAGGGCTTTGTATTCGGTCATATTGTTCGCTACCTATAGAAGAAGGACTGGGGCTCGGACCGGGCCGGCCGCCTATTGGTTTATTGGTGTCGCTGGTAAAGCAGGGCATTATAACGCCACTGCTTTGTAAAAAAACGATGCTGCTGCGGCAAGACATAGCCGGCCGGCGTCGTTGACGCATGCACGTCGCCCCTGCGAAGGCAGGGGCCCAAGTTCGCGGCATATCGCAAGACTTGGATCCCTGCCTGCGCAGGGACGACATGTTGAGTGACGAGGCCGGCTCAGCGAATCCGCATCCCCGGCTGCGCACCCGACACCGGCTCCAGCACGTACAGGCCCGGGTTGGCCTTTTCATCCTTGGCCGACGCACACAGCACCATGCCTTCCGACACGCCGAACTTCATCTTGCGCGGCGCCAGGTTGGCGACCATGACGGTCAGCTTGCCGATCAATTGTTCAGGCTGGTAGGCCGACTTGATCCCCGAGAACACATTACGATAGCGGCCTTCGCCCACGTCCAGCGTGAGGCGCAGCAGCTTGTTCGAACCGTCGACGTGCTCACAATTGACGATTTTCGCCACGCGCAGGTCGATCTTGGTGAAGTCGTCGATCGAGATTTCCGGGGCCAGCTCTTCGATGGCGTCGGCTGCCGCAGGGGCTGCCGACGCGGGCGTCGCTACGCCTGCTGCTGGTGCTTCGCCGGCTTCGGCCGGTGCGGCGGTGGCGGCAGCGGCCGGCGCGGCGGCAGGGGCTGCAACGGCCGGCTTGTCGAACAGGTCCTCGACCATCTTGGCATCCACGCGCTGCATCAGGTGGCTGTAGGCGCCGATGGTGCGGCCCAGCATCGTTTCGTACACGGCGGCGCCGGTCGTGTCAGCCCAGGTGAAGCCCGCGTCGCCCAGGAATGCCTGCACGCGCGCCGCCACGTGCGGCAGCACCGGCGACAGCAGGATGGTCAGCTGGCGGAACAGGATCAGCGCGGTGGTGCAGACGTCGTGCAGCTCGGCGATCCTGGTGTCGTCCTTGGCCAGGATCCACGGCTTGTTCTCGTCGACATAGCGGTTGGCGACGTCGGCGATCTCCATGATCTCGCGCAGCGCCTTGCCGAACTCGCGGGCTTCGAAGTTGGCCGCGATCGATGCCTGGCGCTCGCCGGGGGTGCCATTGACTTCACCGTTGAGGGCACGCGCCATCCATTCCTTGGCGTTGTCGGACAGGGTCGCGGCCAGCTTGCCGTCGAACTTCTTGGCGATGAAGCCGGCGCAGCGCGAGGCGATGTTGACGTATTTGCCGATCAGGTCGCTGTTGACGCGGGCGACGAAGTCCTCGCCGGTGAAGTCCAGGTCTTCGACCTTGCTGTTCAGCTTGAACGCCAGGTAGTAGCGCAACCACTCCGGATTCATGTTGAGGTCCAGGTAGCGCAGCGGCGAAATGCCGGTGCCGCGCGACTTCGACATCTTTTCGTTATTCACAGTCAGGTGGCCGTGGACATTGACCTTCAGCTTGTCGATGATCGGGTGACCCGAGAAATTCAGCATCGCCGGCCAGAACAGCAGGTGGAAGGACACGATGTCCTTGCCGATGAAGTGCACTTGCTCCGCGCTCGGGTCCTTCAGGAAGGCTTCGTAGTCGAGGCCTTTCTTCTCAAAATAATTCTTCAGCGAGGCCAGGTAGCCGACCGGCGCATCCAGCCAGACGTAGAAGAACTTGCCCGGCGCATCCGGGATCGGGATGCCGAAATAGGGCGCGTCGCGCGAGATATCCCAATCGGCCAGCTTTTCGCCGTTCTCGCCCAGCCATTCGGACACTTTATTCACCATTTCCGGCTGCAGGCGGCCCGGCGTGTTCAGCCATTCCTTCAGGAACTGGAAACAGCGCGGGTCGGACAGCTTGAAGAAATACTGTTCCGACGGCTTCAGGATCGGGGTCGAGCCGGTGAAGACCGAGTACGGATTGATCAGTTCGGTCGGCTGGTAGGCGGCGCCGCAGACTTCGCAGTTGTCGCCGTACTGGTCCTTGGCATGGCACACCGGGCACTCGCCCTTGATGTTGCGGTCGGCCAGGAACATGCCTTTCGCCGTGTCATAGAAACGGTCGACGGTCTTCGTGTAGATCAGGCCGGCATCGCGCAAGCGGCGGTAGATGCCCTGCGACAGGTCGACGTTTTCCGGCGAGTCGGTCGAATACCAGTTGTCGAAGGCGATGTGGAAACCGTCCAGGTACTGGGCGCGGCCGGCGGCGATCTTGGCCACGAATTCCTGCGGCGTCACGCCTTCTTTCTCGGCGGCGATCATGATCGGCGTGCCGTGGGTGTCGTCGGCGCCGACGAAGTGCACCACGCGCGGCTGTCCACTGCCGTTCTCGTCCATATCGTTCTGCATGCGCTGGAAGCGGACCCAGATGTCGGCCTGGATGTACTCCATCATGTGGCCGATGTGGAAGGCGGCGTTGGCATAGGGCAGGGCAGTGGTGACGAACAGCTTGCGTGTCATGGTCGGAAGGGGTGGTGAAAATATGAAAAAAGGCATTTTACCAGCGGATGTCCCTGAACGCGCAGGGGGTATTGGCGCTATTCTCGCCCCTGGCCTCAGTCAGTACACGGTTTTGCGCTAAACTTGCGTATCACATCCGGAGATTTACATGAGCATCACTGCAGAAGACGTCAAGGCA
>JAKOOD010000426.1 GCA_022701635.1 Burkholderiaceae bacterium
CCAGGCGCGCCAGCTCGGCAAGGATGCCGGCTTCGGCCCGGGCATCGGCGTCGCCGCGTACCGGATCGGTGAGCCAGCGGCAGAATGCGAGGTCGACGTGGGGTGCCGCGGCGCCGTCGAATGCGGCCGCGCCTTCATCTTCCGCCGCGGCGGCGCCCGAAGACGCGGCCGCGGCGGGACGGGAAGCCGTCCCGGGGGTGGAGGGGGGAGGTGTCGTCCGCGCGGGGGCGGCCGTGGCGGCGCCGCCGAACCAGCGCGTGAGCCATTGTTTCATGCTGGGCCGCCGTGGTGGAATGCGCGCATTCTACTCCGGTACGGGGCCGCGAGGCGACCCATCGGGTGAGGCATTTACCGCGCATGGTACCGTGCCGCCGCCAGCACGCTGGGGCGACGGCACGGTTCAGGCTCAGCGGGTCGCGCCTGGCGGCATCGGCGTGCTGCCGGAGATGCCGCTCGGGGCATTGCCCGGCGTCGCGCTGGGTGCAGGCGAGGCCTACTGGCCCCGGTTGCCGGAACCCGAAGTCTTGGTGCTGCCGCTCGTGCCCGAGCTCGAGGTGCCCGAGGCGCCACTGCCCGAGGTGCCGGTGGTGCCCGAGTTGGACTAATTACATTAGTAAGGATGTAATAAAACGGGCCGCGCATGGCGGCCCGTCGGGGGATCAAGCTGATGTCCAGGTCAGAACAGGCTGTTCTGCAACTGTGTCTGTTGCGGCGACGGTGCCTGCTGCGGCGGCGCATTCGGGTCGGCCGGCGGCGCGTTCGGATCCGCGGCCGGCTGCTGGTCGAGGTCGATACCGCCCAGCACCGGCGTCTGCGCGTACTCGGTGTACACCCAGTCGTCGTTCTCGCGCACCAGGCCTTCCGGCTGCGCGCGCTCGTTCTGCGGACGCTTGGCCAGCGCCACCTTCATGTAGTCGATCCAGATCGGCAGCGCCAGCGTGGCGCCGAATTCGCGTCCGCCCAGCGAGCGCGGGTCGTCGTAGCCCATCCAGGCCACCGCCACCACGTTGCCGCCGTAGCCCGAGAACCAGCCGTCGACGGCGTCGCTGGTGGTGCCGGTCTTGCCGGCGATGTCGCTGCGGTTCAGGGCCTTGGTGGCGGCGGCGCCGGTGCCGTAGCGGGTCACGTCGCGCAGCATGCTGTCGGTGATGAAGGCATTGCGGGCGTCGAGCACGCGCTGTTCCTCGTTGTGGGCGGCGGGCGGCGCCGCCTGCTGGATCACCTTGCCGTCGGCATCCTCGATCTTGGCGATCAGGTAGGGCTGGACCCGGTAGCCACCGTTGGCGAACACCGCATAGGCGCCGGCCATCTGCAGCGGGGTGACGGCGCCGGTGCCCAGCGCCAGCGTGAAGTTCTTCGGCTGGCGCTGCAGGTCGAAACCGAACTTGCCGAGGAATTCGTGGGCGAACGGCACCGAGACCGAACGCAGCAGGCGCACCGAGGGCACGTTCTTGGACTTGACCAGTGCTTCGCGCATGGTGATCGGGCCATCCCACTTGAAGTCGTCGTTCTGCGGCGACCAGGTCTTGCCGGCGTCCTCGCCCGGCAGGTCGAGCGGCGCGTCGAGGATGCGCGTGGCCGGCGAATAGCCTTTTTCCAGCGCCGCCGAGTAGACGAAGGGCTTCATGCCGGAACCCGGCTGGCGCCAGGCCTGGGTCACGTGGTTGAACTTCTGGAAGTTGTAGTCGAAGCCGCCGACCAGCGCGTGGTAGGCGCCGCTGTCGGCATCGATGGCGACGAAGGCGGCCGCCACCTGCGGCACCTGGGTCACGGTCCAGCGGCCTTTGGCGCCGTTGCCCGATTCCTTGCTGACGCGGATGATGGCGCCCGGGCCGAGGCGAAGCGCTTCCTTGGCGTTCGGGTTCAGGCCGGCCTGGGCGAAGCGGATGGCGGCGCCGCTCAGGTCGAGCGTCTCGCCATCCTCGGTTTCGACGCGCGCCGACTTCGACGTCACGGACAGCACCACCGCCGGGACCAGGCCGTCGCTGCTGGGACGCTTGCCGAGGGCATCGGCGATCGCGTCTTCGCGCTCTTCCGGGTCCTCGGGCAGCTCGATGCGGCCTTCCGGACCGCGCCAGCCGTGACGCTGGTCATAGGCGATCACGTTGCGGCGCACCGCGGCGTAGGCCGCTTCCTGCTCGGCCTTCAGGATGGTCGTGGTGACCCTGATGCCGCGCGTGTACGCCTCGTCCTTGAACTGGGCGTAAGCGGCCTGGCGCGCCAGTTCGGCCACGTATTCGGCGTGGGTAGCGAATTCCTGGCCGCGGGTATTCACGCGCAGCGGCTCTTCCAGCGCGGCCTGGTACTGGCGCTCGGTGATGTAGTCCAGCGCGCGCATGCGCCCCAGCACCGCATGCTGGCGCTCGCGCGCCCGCTTCGGATTGGCGACCGGGTTATGGCGCGACGGATTCTGCGGCAGGCCGGCCAGCATCGCCATCTCGGCCACCGACAGCTGGTCGAGGTTCTTGTTGAAATAGGCGCGCGCGGCGCTGGCGAAGCCGTAGGCGCGCTGGCCGAGGTAGATCTGGTTCATGTACAGCTCGAGGATCTCGTCCTTGGACAGGGCGGCCTCGATCTTGTAGGCGAGGGCGATCTCGTTGACCTTGCGGCTCAGGTGCTTTTCGCGCGACAGGAAGAAGTTGCGCGCCACCTGCATCGTGATGGTGGAGCCGCCGCCGGCGCCGAAACCGTGGCGCAGGTTGGAGACCACCGCGCCGATGCCGCGCTGGAAGTCGATCGCGCCGTGCTCGTAGAAGCGCGCATCCTCGATCGCCAGCAGCGATTTCTTCATCAGGTCGGGGATTTTCTTGATCGGGACGAAATCGCGGTGCTCTTCGCCGAACTCGCCGATGAGCACGTTGTCCGCCGTATAGACACGCAGCGGGATCTTCGGCCGGTAATCGGTGACGGCGTCCAGGGCCGGCACGTTGGGCAGCACGCGCAGTGCGATGTAGCCGACGATGAGGGCGACGAACAGGACGATGGCCGCCAGGGCCAGGAGAATGAAACCGCGCAGGCGGCTGGGGCGCTTGGGTGCCGATTTTGTAGTTGCCAAAACTGATTCCTTATATCGGGGCCATGATAAACCTGCTGCGCGTTGCATTTTTGGCTTGCGATGCTCGCCGTACAGTCGTACAGCTGCGCTTCTCAGCCAAAACCGCGGCCGCTCGCGACGGTTTCTCACGGCCCCTTGAGTGGTCGACATGACCAGAACAGCCCTCCTCAAGGACGGCCGGTGGGAAATTATAATCCGCTTTTCTTCCACTACGGCATGTGCGATAGTCACGCTTTGGTGGTTTGCCAGGCTGGCTCGACGGTACCATCGGTCAGTACTTTTTGATGTTTGAAGGATTTTCATGCCTTACGATCCCGCTCCGCCGCCCGTCAAACCCTATATTCCGGCGACGGCGCAGCTTCCCGAGCTCACCTGGCGCGCGCTGATCATGGGCACCGTGCTCGGCATGGTGTTCGGCGCCTCCTCGCTGTACCTGGTGCTGAAGGTCGGCCTCACGGTGAGCGCCTCGATCCCGGTGGCGGTGATCGCCATCACCCTGTTCGGGCTGGCCAAAAAGGCCGGCGGGCGCGAATCGACCATCCTCGAAAACTCGATCACCCAAACCGCCGGGTCGGCCGGCGAATCGCTGGCCTTCGGCCTCGGCGTGACCATGCCGGCGATCATGATCCTCGGCTTCGACCTGGAAATCTCGCGCGTCATGCTGGTCGGGATCCTGGGCGGCCTGCTCGGCATCCTGATGATGATCCCGATGCGCCGCACCATGATCGTCGACCAGCACCGCGAGCTGAAATACCCGGAAGGCACGGCCTGCGCCGAGGTGCTGAAGGCGGCCGCCACCCCGTCCTCGCGCGAAGCGGCGGGCGAGGTGAGGCTGGAAGGGTCGGACGAAGCGAAAGCCGCGCGCCAGCGGGCCTTCATCATCTTCGGCGGTTTCGGACTGGGCCTGCTGTACAAGGTGCTGAGCATCTCGCTCAAGCTGTGGAAGGACACCGTCAACTTCGTGTTCGGCGCGCCCCTGAAGGCCGGTTCGGCCGGCGCCGAGATCTCGCCCGAGCTGCTCGGCGTCGGCTACATCATCGGCCCGCGCATCGCGATGACGATGGCGGCCGGCGGCGTGCTGTCGTACCTGCTCCTGATCCCGATGATCAAGTTCTTCGGCGAGCTGCTCACCGTGCCGGTGTCGCCGGGTACGATGCTGATCAAGGACATGGGCCCGGACGATATCCGCAGCGCCTACGTGCTGTACATCGGCGCCGGCGCGGTCGCGGCCGGCGGCTTGATCAGCCTGGTGCGTTCGCTGCCGACCATCTGGAACGGCCTGAAGGGCGGGCTGTCGGGCATCGGCAAAAAGAGCACGCTCGATTCTTCCCGCGGCGCCGCACCGTTGCGCACCGACCAGGACATCCCGCTGAAATGGGTGCTGATCGGCTGCCTCGGCATCATCGCCGTGATCACCTTCGCCGCGCCGCTGCACATGAACCTGCTGGGCGCGCTGCTGATCCTGGTGTTCGGCTTCCTGTTCTCGACCGTGTCGTCGCGCCTGACCGGCGAAGTCGGCTCGTCGTCGAACCCGATTTCCGGCATGGCGGTGGCCACGCTGCTGTTCACCTGCCTGATCTTCCTGCTGATGGGCTGGACCGGCGGCCGCTATTACGTGACCGCGCTGTCGGTCGGCGCTATCGTCTGCATCGCCGCCAGCAATGCCGGCACCACCTCGCAGGACCTGAAGACCGGCTTCCTGGTCGGCGCCACGCCGCGCCTGCAGCAGTATGCGATCCTGGCCGGCGCCCTGGCCTCGGCGCTGGTCCTGGGACCGATCCTGCTGAAGCTGAACGACGCCGGCACCGTCTACGTGCCGGCGGCCCAGGTGGCGCCGCACGTCACGGTCGACGCCGCCAAACTCACCCAGACCGCCCAGCTGCAGGGGCCGCAGGCCGACGCCGACCACGCCACCTACAAAGTCTGGCAGAAGACCGACACCGCGGGCGGCCCGGCCGGCAAGTACCTGGTGCGCGACGACGGTACGCTGGCCTACCTGGTCGACCCGGGTATCAACGGCCAGTTCCACACCCGCCCGGACGGTTCGGAAGTCAAGAAATACGATGCGCCCAAGGCGGTGCTGATGTCCTACATCATCAAGGGCATCCTCGACCAGCAGCTGCCCTGGACCCTGGTGGTGTTCGGCGTGATGATCGCGGTGGTGCTGGAGATGGCCGGCGTGAATGCGCTGTCGTTCGCGGTCGGCGTCTACCTGCCGCTGGTCTCGACGCTGCCGATCGCCATCGGCGGCGCGATCCGCTGGATGGTCGACCGCCGCAACAGCACGCTGCCGCAGTACGCCGGCCTGGATGAGGAAGAAATGCAGGCCGCGGGCGACCGCAGCTCGGGCACGCTGCTGGCGTCGGGCTACATCGCCGGCGGGGCGCTGGCCGGCATCATCATCGCGATCACGGCCGGGGTGCTGACCGGGTTCGACAACCGGATGACCAAGTGGGCCGAGGCCATGAATCCGTTCTTTGCCGGGGTGGATGCGGATGTGCTGTCGCTGCTTCCGTATGCGGCGATATGCGTGCTGCTGTATTGGGTGGGGCGGGAGAAGGCGAAGCGCTAGCGTTGCCGCAGCGCCAGCGCAAGAAGGCGCCTCGCTGGCCGCCGCGCGACCTTGCGACGGCCGGGCCGCGGGTCACGCCGCCTTGCGCCCCCACCAGTCTTCCAGCGCCGCCGGCGCCAGCGGACGGCTGAAGTAATACCCCTGGCCCAGCTGGCAGCCGCGCGCGCGCAGGTAGGCCAGCGCCGCCTCGGTCTCGATGCCTTCGGCCACCAGTTCCAGGTTCAGGCTGTGCGCCAGCGCGATCACGGCGTCGATCACCGCGCGGCTGGCGTGGTCGGTCTCGATGCGGCGCACGAAGGATTGGTCGATCTTCAGCTTGTCCAGCGGCAGGACGGACAGGGCGCCGAGGCTGGAATAACCGGTGCCGAAGTCGTCCAGCGCGATCCGCACGCCCATGGCCTTCACTTCGCCCAGGATCGCGGCCGCCTCGGCCAGGTCCTTGATGATCGCGGTCTCGGTCACCTCGATGACGAGCTGGCGCGGTTCGATGCCGCTGGCGGCGATCAGGTCGCGCACACGCTGGGCGAACCCGGTGCGCGAGAATTGCAGCGGCGAGACGTTGACCGACACGCTCAGCGCCAGCCCGGCGGCCTGCCAGGCCACCTGCTGGCGGCAGGCTTCGTGCTTGACCCAGCTGCCGAGCGGCAGCACCAGCCCGCAACCTTCCGCGATCGGCACGAAGGTGGCGGGCCCGATCGCCGGTTCGATGCCGTCCTCGAGGCGCAGTAGCGCTTCCACGCCCACGGTCTTGCCCGACGCCAGGTCGACGATCGGCTGGTAATGCAGCCGCAGTGACCCGTGGTCGAGCGCGTACTGCAGGCGGCGCTCGACGTTCAGCGTGAATTGCGCCTGTGCGTCCATATGCGGCGCATACCAGGCGAATCCGCCGCGGCCGTTCTTCTTGACCTGCAGCATGGCCATGTCGGCGGCATGGATCAGCAAGTTGGCCGTGTCGCCCTGCGCGGGGAAGCGGCTGATGCCGATCGACGCCGACAGCGCCGCCTCGATGCCGCCGGCCTCGATCGGCAGCGCCATGGCGTCGAGGATCGCGCGCGCGACGGCTTCGGGCCGCTCGACGTCAT
>JAKOOD010000435.1 GCA_022701635.1 Burkholderiaceae bacterium
GAATTCTCATCCTTTCTGTCACTCACGGAGTGTCCATGCACTACTCATTTACTGAGAAGAAACGCATTCGCAAATCGTTCGCGAAGCGCGCCAACGTTCACAACGTTCCCTATCTCCTGGCCACCCAGTTGGAGTCCTACGAGAACTTCCTGCAGGCGGACGCTGGTCCGACCGTCCGCAAGAACGAAGGCCTGCAGTCGGCGTTCTCCTCCATTTTCCCGATCGTGTCGCACAACGGCTTCGCGCGCCTGGAATTCCTCTCCTACGTATTGGGTGACCCTGCCTTTGACGTCAAGGAATGCCAGCAGCGTGGCCTGACCTTCGCGTCGCCGCTGCGCGCCAAGGTGCGTCTGGTGATCCTGGACAAGGAATCGCCGACCAAGCCGGTCGTCAAGGAAATGAAAGAGCAGGAAGTGTACATGGGCGAACTGCCGCTCATGACCGCCAACGGTTCGTTTGTCATCAACGGTACCGAGCGCGTGATCGTCTCCCAGCTGCACCGTTCGCCGGGCGTGTTCTTCGAGCACGACCGCGGCAAGACGCACTCGTCGGGCAAGCTGCTGTTCTCGGCACGTATCATTCCTTACCGCGGCTCGTGGCTGGACTTCGAGTTCGACCCGAAGGACATCCTGTTCTTCCGCGTCGACCGCCGCCGCAAGATGCCGGTGACCATCCTGCTGAAGGCCATCGGCATGACGCCGGAGCAGATCCTGGCGAACTTCTTTGTCTTCGACAACTTCAACCTGCGCTCGGAAGGCGCGGAACTCGAATTCGTGGCCGAGCGCCTGCGAGGCGAGGTCGCGCGCTTCGACATCGTCGATCCGAAGTCGGGCAAGACCCTCGTCACCAAGGACAAGCGTATCAACGCCAAGAACGTCCGTGACGTCGAAAGCGCCGGCATCACCTACATCTCGGTACCGGAAGACTACCTGGTCGGCCGCGTGCTGGCCAAGAACGTCGTCGACACCGACACCGGCGAGATCATCGCCAACGCCAACGACGAGCTGACCGACGAGCTGCTGGCCAAGCTGCGCGACGCCAACATCGAGGCGATCCAGACCCTGTACACCAACGACCTGGACCAGGGCGGCTACATTTCGCAGACCCTGCGCACCGACGACACCGCCGACCAGACCGCCGCACGCGTGGCGATCTACCGCATGATGCGTCCTGGCGAACCGCCGACCGAAGAATCGGTCGAAGCGCTGTTCAACGGCCTGTTCTACATGCCGGAACGCTATGACCTGTCGGCAGTCGGCCGCATGAAGTTCAACCGCCGTATCGGCCGTGACGAACTGGTCGGCGACATGACCCTGTCGAACGAAGACATCCTGGCCGTGATCAAGATCCTGGTCGAGCTGCGCAATGGCCGCGGCGAAGTCGACGACATCGACCACCTGGGTAACCGCCGCGTCCGTTGCGTGGGCGAACTGGCCGAAAACCAGTTCCGCGCCGGTCTCGTCCGCGTGGAACGCGCCGTCAAGGAACGTCTCGGCCAGGCCGAAGCCGACAACCTGATGCCGCATGACCTGATCAACAGCAAGCCGATCTCGGCCGCGATCCGTGAATTCTTCGGTTCGTCGCAGCTGTCGCAGTTCATGGACCAGACCAACCCGCTGTCGGAAATCACCCACAAGCGCCGTGTTTCCGCACTGGGCCCGGGCGGCCTGACCCGCGAACGCGCCGGCTTCGAGGTGCGCGACGTGCACCCGACCCACTACGGCCGCGTGTGCCCGATCGAGACGCCTGAAGGCCCGAACATCGGCCTGATCAACTCGCTGGCACTGTACGCCCGCCTGAACGAATACGGCTTCCTGGAAACCCCGTACCGCAAGGTCGACGATTCCAAAGTCACCGACAAGATCGAATACCTGTCGGCGATCGAAGAAGGCCGCTACATCATCGCCCAGGCGAACGCGACCATCAACGCCGAAGGCCAGCTGAGCGACGAACTGGTGTCGGCCCGTGAAGCCGGCGAAACCATCCTGGTCTCGCCGGAACGCATCCAGTACATGGACGTGGCCCCGGGCCAGGTCGTGTCGGTGGCAGCGTCGCTGATCCCGTTCCTCGAGCACGATGACGCGAACCGTGCACTGATGGGCGCCAACATGCAGCGCCAGGCCGTGCCTTGCCTGCGTCCGGAAAAAGCCTTCGTCGGCACCGGTATCGAGCGCACCGTGGCAGTCGACTCCGGCACCACCGTGCAGGCGACCCGTGGCGGCCTGGTGGACTACGTCGATGCGGGCCGTGTGGTGATTCGCGTCAACGACGACGAGGCGCAAGCCGGCGAAGTCGGTGTGGACATCTACAACCTGATCAAGTACACCCGTTCGAACCAGAACACCAACATCAACCAGCGTCCGATCGTGCAAGTGGGCGATCGCGTGGCACGCGGCGACGTCATCGCCGACGGCGCCTCGACCGACCTGGGCGAACTGGCACTGGGCCAGAACATGCTGGTGGCGTTCATGCCGTGGAACGGCTTGAATTTCGAGGATTCGATCCTCATCTCGGAGAATGTCGTCAAGGACGACCGCTACACCTCGATCCACATCGAGGAACTGTCGGTGGTTGCGCGCGACACCAAGCTGGGACCGGAAGAGATCACCCGCGACATTTCGAACCTGGCCGAGAACCAACTGGCGCGCCTGGACGAATCGGGCATCGTCTACATCGGCGCCGAAGTGCAGGCCGGTGACGTGCTGGTCGGCAAGGTGACCCCGAAAGGCGAAACCCAGCTGACTCCGGAAGAGAAGCTGCTGCGCGCGATCTTCGGCGAAAAAGCCTCGGACGTGAAAGACACCTCGCTGCGCGTGCCGTCGGGCATGGTCGGCACCGTGATCGACGTCCAGGTCTTCACCCGCGAAGGCATCGTCCGCGACAAGCGCGCCCAGCAGATCATCGACGACGAGCTGAAGCGCTTCCGCCTGGACCTGAACGACCAGCTGCGTATCGTCGAAGGCGATGCCTTCCAGCGTCTGGAGCGTCTGCTGGTCGGCAAGACCGTGAACGGCGGTCCGAAGAAGCTGGCGAAAGGCGCCGTCATCGACGCCGCTTACCTGGCCGACCTGGACAAGTTCCACTGGTTCGACATCCGTCCGGCCGACGACGAGACCGCCAACGCGCTGGAAGCGATGAAGGAATCGATCAACGAGAAGCGTCACCAGTTCGACCTGGCCTTCGAAGAGAAGCGCAAGAAGCTGACGCAAGGCGACGAACTGCAGCCTGGCGTGCAGAAGATGGTCAAGGTCTACCTGGCCGTCAAGCGCCGCCTGCAGTCGGGCGACAAGATGGCGGGCCGCCACGGTAACAAGGGTGTGGTCTCGCGTATCGTGCCGGTGGAAGACATGCCGTTCATGGCCGACGGTACCCCGGCCGACGTCGTGCTGAACCCGCTGGGCGTGCCGTCGCGTATGAACGTCGGCCAGATCCTGGAAACCCACCTGGGTTGGGCAGCGAAGGGTCTGGGCCTGCGTCTGGGCGAAATGATCAAGGCCAAGGCGGAAACCGAGCAACTGCGCGCGTTCCTGGGCAAGATCTACAACGAGACCGGCAAGAAGGAAGACCTGGACAACTTCAGCGACGAGGAAATCGTCTCGCTGGCGAACAACCTCAAGAACGGCGTGCCGTTCGCGACCCCGGTGTTCGACGGTGCGCACGAGGAAGAAATCCGCCGCATGCTGGACCTGGCCTTCCCCGACCCGATCGCGAAGCACCTGGGCATGACCCCGTCGAAGAACCAGGTCACGATGTTCGACGGCCGCACCGGCGAAGCATTCGAGCGCAAGGTCACCGTCGGCTTCATGCACATGCTGAAGCTGCACCACCTGGTCGACGACAAGATGCACGCGCGTTCGACCGGTCCGTACTCGCTGGTGACGCAGCAGCCGCTGGGCGGTAAAGCCCAGTTCGGTGGCCAGCGCTTCGGTGAGATGGAAGTGTGGGCACTGGAAGCCTACGGCGCGTCCTACGTGCTGCAGGAAATGCTGACCGTGAAGTCGGACGACGTGAATGGCCGTACCAAGGTGTACGAGAACCTGGTCAAGGGCGACCACGTGATCGATGCCGGTATGCCGGAATCGTTCAACGTGCTGGTCAAGGAAATCCGCTCGCTGGGTATCGATATCGATCTCGAGCGCAACTAAGCAGTCAGCATGGCCGCCAGCCTTCGGGCTGGCCCGTGACCTTCGATTCGTCGCCCCGGCGCAGGCTGGGGCGCAAGCCCGGTGGAAATGCCGGCAAACTTGGATCCCCGCCTGCGCGGGGATGACGTTTTTCAAGGGGTACAATACGGTTCAGCAAGCACCGGCGAAAATCGGTGAGAAGCGGCGGTAGTAGTTAGTACAGAATTCAATCACCCGGAGTGATAAATGAAAGCACTGCTCGATCTATTCAAGCAAGTTCAGCAAAACGAGAGCTTCGACGCCATCAAGATTGGCCTGGCGTCGCCCGAGAAAATCCGTTCGTGGTCGTTCGGCGAAGTCAAGAAGCCGGAAACCATCAACTACCGTACGTTCAAGCCGGAACGCGACGGCCTGTTCTGCGCCAAGATCTTTGGCCCGATCAAGGACTACGAATGCCTGTGCGGCAAGTACAAGCGCCTGAAGCACCGCGGCGTCATCTGCGAGAAGTGCGGCGTCGAAGTCACGCTGGCGAAAGTCCGCCGTGAGCGCATGGGTCACATCGAGCTGGCCTCGCCGACCGCGCACATCTGGTTCCTGAAGTCGCTGCCGTCGCGTCTGGGCATGGTCCTGGACATGACCCTGCGCGACATCGAGCGCGTGCTGTACTTCGAAGCATACGTCGTGACCGATCCGGGCATGACCCCGCTGAAGAAGTCGCAGATCATGTCGGAAGACGACTACGCCGCCAAGTACGAAGAGTACGGCGACGACTTCACCGCATTCATGGGCGCCGAAGGCATCCGTGAACTGCTGCGCTCGATCGACATCGACCGCGAAGCCGAAGCCCTGCGCGTCGAACTGAAAGAGTCGAAGTCCGAAGCCAAGATCAAGAAATACGCCAAGCGCCTGAAAGTGCTCGAGGCCTTCCAGCGTTCGGGCATCAAGCCTGACTGGATGATCATGGAAGTGCTCCCGGTCCTGCCGCCGGAGCTGCGTCCGCTCGTCCCGCTGGACGGCGGCCGTTTCGCGACCTCCGACCTGAACGACCTGTACCGCCGCGTCATCAACCGTAATAACCGCCTGAAGCGCCTGATGGAACTGCGCGCGCCGGAAATCATTACGCGTAACGAAAAGCGCATGCTGCAGGAAGCAGTCGACTCGCTGCTGGACAACGGCCGTCGCGGCAAGGCGATGACCGGCGCCAACAAGCGTCCGCTGAAGTCGCTGGCTGAAATGATCAAGGGTAAGGGCGGCCGTTTCCGTCAGAACCTGCTGGGCAAGCGCGTCGACTACTCGGGCCGTTCGGTCATCGTGGTGGGTCCGCAGCTGAAACTGCACCAGTGCGGCCTGCCGAAGCTGATGGCCCTGGAACTGTTCAAGCCGTTCATCTTCAACAAGCTGGAACTGATGGGTCTGGCGACGACCATCAAGGCGGCCAAGAAGCTGGTCGAGCAGCAGGAACCGGTGGTCTGGGACATCCTGGAAGAAGTCATCAAGGAACACCCGGTCATGCTGAACCGTGCGCCGACCCTGCACCGTCTGGGCATCCAGGCGTTCGAGCCGGTGCTGATCGAAGGCAAGGCAATCCAGCTGCACCCGCTGGTCTGCGCGGCGTTCAACGCCGACTTCGACGGTGACCAGATGGCAGTCCACGTCCCGCTGTCGATCGAAGCACAGATGGAAGCCCGCACCCTGATGCTGGCCTCGAACAACATCCTGTTCCCGTCGAACGGCGAGCCGTCGATCGTCCCGTCGCAGGATATCGTGCTGGGTCTGTACTACGCATCGCGCGAGGCGATCAACGCCAAGGGCGAGGGCATGCTGTTCCCGAACGTGTCGGAAGTCATCCGCGCGTACGACAACAAGGAAGTCGAACTGGCGACCCGCATCACCGTGCGTATCGTCGAGCATCCGAAGAACGAGCAAGGCGGCTTCGACCGCACCGTGACCCGCTACGAGACCACCGTCGGCCGCGCCATCCTGTCCGAGATCCTGCCGCATGGCCTGCCGTTCTCGGTGCTGAACCGCGCCCTGAAGAAAAAGGAAATCTCGAAGCTGATCAACACGTCGTTCCGCAAGTGCGGCCTGCGTGCGACCGTCGTGTTTGCCGTCAAGCTGATGCAGTCGGGCGTCCGCCTGGCGACCCGCGCCGGTATCTCGATCGCCGTCGACGACATGCTGATCCCGGACGTCAAGAAGACCATGATCGCGACCGCCGAAGCGGAAGTGAAGCAGATCGAGCAGCAGTACGCCTCGGGTCTGGTCACCGCCGGCGAGCGTTACAACAAGGTCGTCGACATCTGGGGCAAGACCTCGGACGAAGTCGGCAAGGCGATGATGGACCAGCTGAAAGTGGAACCGGTCACCAAGCGTGACGGCACCGAAGGCACCCAGGAATCGTTCAACGCGATTTACATGATGGCCGACTCGGGCGCCCGTGGTTCGGCAGCCCAGATCCGCCAGCTGGCCGGTATGCGCGGCCTGATGGCGAAGCCGGACGGTTCGATTATCGAAACGCCGATTACCGCGAACTTCCGCGAAGGCCTGAACGTTCTGCAGTACTTCATCTCGACGCACGGCGCCCGTAAAGGTCTGGCCGACACCGCGCTGAAGACGGCAAACTCGGGTTACCTGACCCGCCGCCTGGTCGACGTGACCCAGGACCTGGTGGTGATCGAGGATGATTGCGGCACCAGCAACGGCACGCACATGAAGGCGATGGTCGAAGGCGGTGAAGTCATCGAGCCGCTGCGCGACCGTATCCTCGGCCGCGTGACCGGCAACGACGTCGTGAATCCGGAAACGCAAGAGACCCTGTACGAAGCCGGCACGCTGCTGGACGAAGACATGGTCGAAGAGATCGAGCGCCTGGGCATCGACGAAGTCAAGGTCCGTACCCCGCTGAACTGCGACACGCGCTACGGCCTGTGCGCCATGTGCTACGGCCGTGACCTCGGCCGCGGCATGCTGGTGAACAGCGGCGAAGCGGTTGGTGTCGTGGCTGCACAGTCGATCGGTGAGCCGGGTACCCAGCTGACCATGCGTACCTTCCACATCGGTGGTGCGGCATCGCGTGCGGCAGTGGCATCGTCGGTCGAAGCCAAGTCGAACGGTACGGTCCGCTTCACCGCGACCATGCGTTACGTGACCAACGGCAAGGGCGCGCAGATCGTCATCTCGCGTTCGGGCGAAGTGCTGATCACCGACGACCACGGCCGCGAGCGCGAGCGCCACAAGGTGCCGTACGGCGCGACCCTGGCCGTGCATGACGGCATGGTCGTGAAAGCAGGCGTGCCGCTGGCAACCTGGGATCCGCTGACCCGTCCGATCATCACGGAATACGGCGGCACGATCAAGTTCGAAAACGTGGAAGAGGGCGTCACCGTCGCTCGCCAGGTGGACGACGTGACCGGCCTGTCGACCTTGGTGGCAATCGATCCGAAGCGCCGCGGTTCGGGCAAGGCACTGCGTCCGCAGGTCAAGCTGCTGAACGAGCAAGGCCAGGAAGTCAAGATCGCCGGCACCGAGCACGCCGTGACGATCGGTTTCCAGGTTGGCGCACTGATCATGGTGAAGGATGGCCAGCAAGCGTCGGTGGGTGAAGTGCTTGCACGTATCCCGACCGAATCGCAGAAGACCCGTGACATTACCGGTGGTCTGCCGCGCGTTGCCGAGCTGTTCGAAGCCCGTTCGCCGAAAGATGCCGGCATGCTGGCGGAAGTCACCGGTACGGTCGCATTCGGTAAAGAGACCAAGGGCAAGCAGCGCCTGGAAATCACCGACATGGACGGCAACAAGCACGAGTTCCTGATCACCAAGGACAAGCAAGTGCTGGTGCACGACGGCCAGGTGGTGAACAAGGGCGAGATGATCGTGGACGGCCCGGCCGATCCGCAAGACATCCTGCGCCTGCTGGGTATCGAAGCGCTGGCCCGCTACATCGTCGACGAAGT
>JAKOOD010000467.1 GCA_022701635.1 Burkholderiaceae bacterium
TGGAAGGCGAGGTCGATCGCACCCTGTTCGGCCTGGCGCGCGATCTCCCCCGGTGGCACGCCGAGCACGGCCAGCCGGGTACCGGGCGCCGCCGCGCGCAGGCCGGCCAGCGCCGGCAGCACGATGGCCGAAGCGCCGTAATCGGAGGCGGCGACCTGCCAGGTATGGGTGGCGCCGGCCGGGTCGAACGTGCCCGCAGGGGCGAGCGCCTGCTGCAGCGCCTCCAGCGCTTGGCGCAGCGGCGCGCGCACCGCGTCGGCACGGGCCGTGGGGCGCATGCCGCGCGGGCCGGGCAGCAGCAGCGGGTCGCCCAGCAGGTCGCGCAGCCGGCCCAGTTGCACGCTGACCGCCGGCTGCGACAGGTGCAGGCGCGCGGCCGCGCGCGTGACGTTGCGCTCTTCGAGCAGCACGTCGAGGGTGAGCAGCAGGTTCAGGTCGAGGCGGCGCAGTGCATCAAGCATATGGAATCAATAATATTAATACCTGGTGTAAGAGCAATTCATTTCTAATATACCAGCGCGCTTCCTATCATGGCTGTCATCCCAACCGGAGTGACCGACCATGCATATCCTTCTCGTCCATGCCCATCCCGAAGCGCGCTCGCTGAATGGCGCGCTTACCCGCTTCATCGTCGGCCGCCTCGAGCGGCAACAGCATAGCGTCGCCGTCTCGGACCTGTACGCGATGCGCTGGAACGCCGTGCTCGACCGCGCCGACCGGCTCGACATCGATCCCGACCAGCGCTTCGATCCCTCGCTCGATTCGCGCGACGCCTATGCCCGCGGCACCCAGAGCCCGGACATCGCCCGCGAACAGGACAAGCTGCGCCGCGCCGACGCCGTCATCCTGCAGTTCCCGCTGTGGTGGTTCTCGATGCCGGCGATCCTGAAAGGCTGGGTCGAGCGCGTATATGCCTACGGCTTCGCCTACGGCGTCGGCGAACATTCGGACGCGCGCTGGGGCGATCGCTACGGCGAGGGCAGCATGGCCGGCAAGCGCGCCATGCTGGTGGTGACCGCCGGCGGCTGGGAATCGCATTACGGCCCGCGCGGCATCAACGGCCCGATCGACGACATCCTGTTCCCGATCCAGCACGGCATCCTGCATTACCCGGGGTTCGACGTGCTGCCGCCTCATGTGGTGTACCGGACCGGCAAGACCGACGTTGCCCGGTTCGAGCGCATCTGCGCGGTGCTGGGAGAACGTCTCGACACCTTGTTCACCACGCCGCCGCTGCCGTTCCGGCGCCAGAACGGCGGCGATTACACGATTCCCGAACTTGGCCTGCGCGACGACATCTGCCCCGGCCGCGCAGGCTTCTGTATCCACCTGGCGCAGCGCTGAGGAGCTGCGCTATTCCTTCACATGGCGCAGCCGGGTGAAAGCCAGGGTGCCCAGCGTGAGCAGGATGGCGCCGGCCGCCACGAACCCCAGGCCGCTGCGTACGCCGAAATGCTCGCCCAGCAAACCGGCGCCGGCCGCCCCCAGCGGCGCCGTCGCCACCGTCAGGAAGCGCATGGTCGAGGTCATGCGGCCGAGGAAGGCGTCCGGCGTGACGCGCTGGCGCAGCGCCAGGTAGGGCAGGAAGAACAGCAGCGCGCCGCAATCGAGCCAGAACACGACCACGGCGTAGGCCATCGCGCTGGCGGTGCGGCTGCCGAACAGGTCCTGCGGAATCAACGGCATCAGCGCAAAGCCGATGCCGGAGGCGCACAGGCCGATCACGGTCGTGCCACCCGAGCCGAAACGCTTCGTCAGCGGCTTGAGCAGCATCGAAGCGACGAACACGCCGACGCCGCCCAGCATCTGCGCCGTGCCCATCATCCCGGGCGACATGCCGAGCACGCGGGTGGCGAACAGCACGTACAGCGCGGTGTAGCCATAGAACAGCAGGTGCCAGCAGGCCGAGACCCAGGCCAGCAGACGCAGCGTCGGATGGCCCCAGACGAAGGACAAGCCGTCCAGCATGTCGCGCAGCGCGTGCGACCGCGGCGGGTGCGGCGCCGGTTCCTGCTTGCGGATCTGGCGCAGGTTCCAGATCGACACCGCGAAGCCGCCCACATTGCACAGGATCGCGAACGGCGCCCCCAGCGCCTGCACCAGCAGCCCGGCCAGGCCCGGGCCGAGCAGGCGCGACGCCGACTCGGTAGCCCCGAACTTGGCCTGCGCATCGATCAGGCCTGCGCGCCCGACCAGGAAGGTGAGGAACACCTGCTCGGCGCCGCCGCCCACCACATAACCGGTGCCGATCACGAACTGCACCGCGTACACCCAGTGCACCGACAGCCAGCCCTGCCACCAGGCCAGCGGGATGCTGGCCAGGCTGAGGGCGACCATCGCATCGCTGCACAACATGATCGGCAGGCGCCGGCTGCGCTCGAGCAGCACGCCGGTCGGCAATCCGAACAGCAGGAACGGCAGCGAGCCCACCGCGGCCAGGCCACCCATCTCGGCCGGTGTCGCATGCAGCAGCAGGGCGGCGCAGATCGGCAGGGCGAGCAGCGTGATCTGGGCACCGAAGTTGGTGAGGATGCTGCTGAACCAGAAGCGGCGGAAGTCGGGATCGCGCAACTGCCTGTCGCGACGCAGCTGGCGTAAAAAGGCGAGTGGCGACAAAGTGGGAATGCCTGGGCTGGTGGTTTTTGATCGGTTCCGGATGATAGCAAAGCGGACTTGCCATTGACGCTACGGCAGGCGCTACAATCGGACCGTCATCTTATATTTAACAGGAGTGTCCCGTGGAATATGCCGACCTGCTCATCGAAAACCATGGCAAGGTGGCCGTGGTCCGCCTGAACCGTCCCAAGGCGATGAATGCCCTGAACGACAACATGATGAACGAACTGGGCCAGGCGCTGCGCGGCTTCGACGCCGACCCGGCCGTCAACGTCATCATCCTGACCGGCAGCGAAAAAGTGTTCGCGGCGGGCGCCGACATCGCCGCCATGGCCAACTACACCTACGCCGACACCTATCCGGGCAACTACATCGGCCGCAACTGGGAACACATCCTCGACATCCGCAAGCCGGTAGTTGGTGTCGTGTCCGGCTATGCGCTGGGCGGCGGCTGCGAACTGGCAATGATGTGCGACTTCCTGATCGCGGCCGACAATGCAAAATTCGGCCAGCCGGAGATCAAGGTCGGCGTCACCCCGGGCGCCGGCGGCACCCAGCGCCTGCCGCGCGCGATCGGCAAATCCAAGGCCATGGACATGCTGCTGACCACGCGCATGATCGATGCGGCGGAAGCCGAGCGCACCGGGCTGGTGTCGCGCGTGTTTCCGGCCGACAAAGTCATGGACGAAGCGCTGGCGGTGGCCCAGGCCATCGCCCAGATGCCGGTATCGGTCGCCATGCAGATCAAGGACGCGGTCAACCGCGCGTTCGAAACCACGCTGACCGAAGGCGTGCGCTACGAGCGCCGCTTCTTCCATGCCGGCTTCGGCACCCCGGCCCAGAAAGAGGGCATGGCGGCCTTCCTCGAAAAGCGCAAGCCGGATTTCGACGGCATGTAATCGCCATGCGGACGGGCGCATTCCTCAAGGGAAGTGCGGCGCTTGTCCTGGTCGCGGCGGCGATGTTCGGCTGCGCTTCGCTGGCGCCGCTGCCGCCGCTCGACCCGCGCGTCGCATCGAGCGCTTTCACCGATACCGGCGCGACCCGCTTGGGTAGCGCCATCGCACCGCTGGTGCAAGCCCATCCGGCGCTGTCCGGCATCTACCCGCTGGCCGAGGGACGCGATGCCTTCGCGGCGCGTATCTTGCTGGCGCAGCGCGCCGAACGCAGTCTCGACATCCAATACTATATATGGCGCAACGACCTTACCGGCGTGCTGATGCTGGATGCCTTGCGCGCCGCGGCCGCGCGCGGGGTCCGGGTACGTCTGTTGCTGGACGATAACAACACGGCCGGCCTGGACGGGCTGCTGCTGGCGCTGGACCGCGCTCCGAACATCGAGGTGCGGCTGTTCAATCCCTTCACTACACGCGCGTGGCGCGGGCTCGGCTATCTCACCGATTTCGCGCGCGTGAACCGGCGCATGCACAATAAATCGTTCACAGTGGACAACCAGGTCACGATCGTCGGCGGACGCAATATCGGCGACGAATACTTTGGCGCGGCCAACGACGTGCTGTTTGCCGACCTCGACGTGATGGCGATCGGACCGGCGGTGCAGGCGGTATCGCACGATTTCGACCGCTACTGGAATAGCGCGTCGGCCTATCCGGTCGGCGCACTGGTCGACGCCGGCGCAGGACAGCCTGCGCAAGGGTTGGCCGAGCGCGCCGCCGCCTTGCGCAGGGCGCCCGCGGCGCAGGCTTATCTGAGGATTTTGCGTTCGCTGCCGTTTGTCGAGCAGCTGGCGGAGCGTCGCCTGTCGCTCGAGTGGGGTGAAGCGCGCCTGGTCAGCGACGATCCGGCCAAGGTCAGGGGCGAAGGGACGGCGCAGGCACGGGTCGGCGTGCGCTTGCGCAGCCTGCTGGGCGAGCCGCAACGCCAGCTCGACCTGGTCTCGCCGTATTTCGTACCGGGCAAGGCGACGACGGCGGAGCTGGGGGCAATCGCCTCCAGGGGCACCGCGGTCAGGATCCTGACCAATTCGCTGGAAGCCACCGATGTCCCGGCGGTGCATGCGGGCTACGCGAAATGGCGGCGCGAGCTGCTGCAGGCCGGCGTGAGCCTGTATGAACTACGCCGCGAAGGCATGACCGAGCCGGCGGAACGCGGCAGCGGCCTCGGCAGCTCATCGTCGAGCCTGCACGCCAAGACGTTTGCGGTAGACCGGCAGCGCATCTTCGTCGGCTCCTTTAATTTCGATCCGCGTTCGTTCGACCTGAATACCGAAATGGGCCTGGTCATCGACAGTCCGGCACTGGCGACCGCGCTGGGTACGCGGCTGACCCAGTCCATGCCGCAGCATGCCTACCGGGTGCAGATCGAGCCGGACGGCAGGATGGTCTGGCTCGAGCGGACAGGACAGGGCGTGCGCAGGCATGAGGAAGAGCCGGGTACCGGCTTCTGGAAACGTGCGGGCGTGCGCATCCTGGGCTGGCTGCCGATCGACTGGCTCCTCTAAAACTTTCCACGCGAAGGGCTTGCGCGGTCGTGCCGCGTTTTGCTATAGTTCGCGTCCTGCTTCTGCAGTGCGGTAAAAACTGAACGAAATCAAGTAGTTGAGTTAGGTGTTTTGATAACACCGCTGGCGCTGAAGAAAAAGATGGGGTTGACGAGTTAAGCGATGTAGTGCATAATCTTCTTCCTCTGCTGCTGACGAACAAAACGATTCGCAGAATGCAGCAAGGCAGTACCGAATAAGTTC
>JAKOOD010000492.1 GCA_022701635.1 Burkholderiaceae bacterium
TAAGACCTAGTTTCAATCATAAATTGGCACAATAGTCGCGACAAGATCAGTTTTCCGAATGCTGATCTATCGTATCCTTTAAAAAGTCACTGAACGATTTCCATGCCAGCATTGGCATTCCGATGCCTTCCACATACTGATAAACAGGACGATCATCCCCTTCACTCAAGTAAAAATATAAAAATTCGTATCCTTGGTGCATTAAGAAGACGAACGCGTTTTCTCCAAGCGTTACCCCTGCTTCATCCTCTGCCAATAAGCTTTTCGCTTCGTGCATCAAACCATCAAGCACCAATAAAAATATCGGTCCCTTGAAGAAATTTGCCTGCTCCATGACCAATCCCATGCAAGAACTCTTTGTACGCAGCAGGAAATTTTCCATCTGCAGCGTTTTCTAGCTTAGCAAGCTCTTCGTATGTTGCTCCGCTTATTTCAAAATCTTTACATATTTCTTTTGCCACTAGAGCATCGATTAAATCTGTTCTGTTCATACTTGTTTACAAGCCAATCCTTACGCCTTTGCATTTATTGAACTTGCCTATACGAGCGCAGGACATGAGATACATAGTCAACGTTTCGGGACCAAATATCGGCGACCTTACAATACAGAGTGGCAAACATGACAAAATCACTCGATACGGATCTGGATGTTCTAATCAACATATATCTTTCCTGGACGAGCTTTGTCTATCCTGTCTGCAGCACTACGCCGCGTCTTAATGCGGCCTAGTGAACCAAGCGCTGGCTTCGAGTCGCTGTCCCATCTCTGCATCTCCATTGAACGGATTATTGACATGGAGCTTTTCGATTGCCTGGACATACTCTGCCGGTGGTCGATCCACCATGTCCCTTTATTGTTTGATGGCGGGTGAGGATGACATGGATGATTATGCAGCTTTTACCAATCCGGGGCCGGGATCAGGGCATGGGCCTGTCGCCCAGGCTGCTGCGCAGCCAGTCGCGCCCGCGCGCATCCATGGCCTTGGCGATCACCGCTTCCGGCAGGCTGTAGACCGTGGCCCAGGTAGCGCGGCCATCGGGCGCATTCGACGGGAAGCTGGTGGTCTCGATCGGCCAGTGGTACTTGCGCTTCAGCGCGCGGACGATGGCCGCCAGCGTGACGCGGCCGCGCAGGGGTTCGGCGCCGGCCTGGTCGGCGTTGGACAGCAGGACGGCGAGCACGAGGCCGCGTGCGGTGCGCGGGCCGGGGAAGATGGGCGTTTTACTGGGCATGCCGGCATTGTAGCCGGGCCGTCAGTCCCTCGGCGCTTCGAGTGTGGCCAGGGCCTGGGCGATGCGTGATGCCGGCAGCATGTAGCGGCCGTACGCCATGCCCTGGATCGGCGGGATGTCGCGGTCGCGCACGAAGCCGATCGCCTCGTACATGCGCAGCGCGGTCGCCATCACCGGGCTGGTATGCAGTACCACTGCCGGCGCGCCGGCGGTGCGCGCGCAGCGCAGGCAGGCCGCCATCAGCCGACGCCCGGCACCCTGCCCCCTCGCCTCGGGCGCCACCACCAGCATGCGCACCACCGACCACTCGGGCGGGAAGATCGCGCTGCGCGGTCCTCCCGGCGGCACGTGCAGCACGGCGCCGACGATGGCGTCGCCCTGCTCGGCCACCAACAGGTCGCCTTCAGGCGCGAGGTCGCCCAGCCGGCCGACACGCTCGATGAAGGTTGGCCAGTCGTCGTAGTGCGCTTCGTACTGCGCAAAAGCAGCGCGTGCGACGGCATTGGCGCCGTCCGCGTCGCGCGGTTCGTAGCGTCGGATCACCAGGGTCATGCAGTCCTTTCCAGTGCAGTTCGTTCCTGTGCAGTTCTTTCCATATCCGCCTTGTGCCACCACAGTTTCGGATTGTGGTCGGCCAGCTCGCGCAGCAGGTCCCACACCACCTTCACGCGGCGCAGCCGGTACAGGTCGGCCGGCGCGGCCAGCCAGAACGAGCGTTCGGCATAGAAGCCCGGCAGCACCTGTACCAGACGCTCGTCGTCCATCACCGCGTACGGCGGCGCCATCATCAGGCCCATGCCGATCGCCGCCGCCTCGATCTGGGCCGTCATGCCGGAACAGCACAGGCGCCGCCGCGGCGTGAAACCGAGTTCGTTCAGGTAGGACAGTTCGCGGCTGGCCAGGCGGTCCTGCACGTAGTCGACGAAATCGTGGCGCTCGAGGTCGGCGTGCGTTTCGATCGTCGGGTGTCTTGCCAGGTAGGCCGGCGCGGCGTACAGGTAGAAGCGGAAAGAGGCCAGCCGCGTGACCATGTAGCGCCCGGTGGAAGGCGGATCGAGCATGACGCCGAGGTCGGCTTCGCGGTTGGCCAGGTTGGCGAAGCGCGGCAGCGCCAGCAGGTCGATCGACAGGTCGGGATGGTCTTCGAACAGCTTGACCAGCAGCGGCGCCACCACGCGCACGCCGAACACTTCGGGCACGCCCAGGCGCACCACCCCGTGGGCCGCGACCTCGGCCCCGCCGAGCTGCTCGGCGGCCGCCAGCGCCGCCCCTTCCATCGCCTCGGCGTGCGGCATCAGCGCGCGCCCCATTTCCGTCAGTTCGTAGCCTTCGCGCGAACGGTCGAACAGGGTGTTGCCGAGCTGGTGTTCGAGGCGGTCGATGCGGCGCGCCACCGTGGTGTGCTCGACCTCGAGCCGGCGCGACGCGCCGGACAGCGTGCCGGCGCGCGCCAGTTCCAGGAAAAAACGCAGGTCAGTCCACTCGGGCAGGCTGTTCATGACAGGTTGTTCCTTATCAAGATGACACATTGTGCACTAGTGCACATTCCTGCTGCAAGGTTTTGGTGCCG
>JAKOOD010000513.1 GCA_022701635.1 Burkholderiaceae bacterium
GCTTCGGGGTCGAGCTGGAACCGGAGCCGGTGATGGTCTGAGCTGCACCCTGCGGGGCAACTCAAGCCCCGCGCAGCGCCGCCAGTTCCGCCTGCACCTGGGCCAGCTCGGCCTGGACACTCGTCAGCTTGGCCTGACAGGCCTCGCACTTCAAGCCCTTGATGTAGCCGCTGGAGTGGTGGCGGATGCGCGCCACCAGTTCCAGCTGGTCGGGCAGCTTGACCAGGTAGTCGTTGGCGCCGACCGCGAAGCCGTGGGCCTTGAGCTTGGGTTCGTCCTTCGTGGTGAGCACGATCACCGGCACTTCGCGCAGCATGGGGGCGGCGCGGTATTCCTGGATCAGGTCGAAGCCGTCGACGCCGGGCATCACCAGGTCCTGCAGGATCACGGTCGGGCGCAGCGCCTGGGCGCCGGCCAGCGCCGCATGCGGGTCGGTGACGTAGTGGTAGTCGATGTCCGGATGGCTGGCGAGCATGCGGCGGACGGCTTCGACGATGATGAGCTGGTCGTCGACCAGCAGGACACGGACCTTGTACTCGGCGCTCGTTGGTTCGGCGGGGTGCGGGCTGGCTACGGACATGTGTGGTTCTGAGCTGGAAACGGAGCGTTGATTCACGCGAAACCTGACATTTTACCCAACAACATCTGGCTGATGCTGTCGAGAGATAAAATCTTTTCGGCGGCACCCAGTTCGGCGGCAGCCTTGGGCATGCCGTACACGGCGCTGCTGGTTTCGTCCTGGGCGATGGTGGTTTTGCCCGACCGGCGCAATGCCAGCAGGCCGTTGGCGCCGTCGCGGCCCATGCCGGTAAGCAGGATGCCGGTGGCGGCGCGCTCCCAGTGCAGTGCGACTGAGCCGAAGAACACGTCGATCGAAGGGCGGTAGATCTCGTCGCGCGGATGGCTATCGTAGCAGAAGCGGCCGCCCGGCGTGATGTATAAATGGTCGTTGGTGCGCGCCAGCTGAACCACGCCGGGTTCGGGCGCCTCGCCGCCGGCGATGGCGCGCACCGGCACGGGGACCTGGTCGCCCAGCCATTTCGCCATCTGGTCGGCAAAGGCGGCGTCGATGTGCTGGACCACCACCGCCGCCGTATCCGCCGGCGGCTGCCAGCGCGACAGCAGCCTGGCCAGCGCCATCGGGCCGCCGGTCGAGGCGCCGATCGCGACCAGGTGCTTGACGGCGTCGCCGCCGGCCGCGGCCGAAACCGGACCCTCAGCGGCGGCGCCGATGATGGTCCGGCCGCCTCCAATCAGTTTGCCGATGGTGCGGATCTTGGCCAGCAGCGCCGCTTCGCCGCCGGGCTGGCCCAGTAGCACCGGTGTCGCGGTGACGTCGAGGGCGCCGGCGCCGAGCGCGCGGAACACCGCGTTGACGTTGTCCTGCGGCGCCGCCGTCACCACCAGGATCGCGCACGGCGCGCGCTGCATGATCTGGCGGGTGGCCTCGATGCCGTCGAGTTCCGGCATGGTCAGGTCCATCAGCACCAGGTCGGGCGGCAGGTCGACGCACAGGCGCAGCGCGTCCAGGCCGTTGCGGGCGATCCAGGCCACCCGGTAGGCGCTGCTCGAGCTGACCACCCGGCGTAGCGCCTCGGCCGCGGTCGGGCTGTCGTTGGCGATGCCGATTCTCATGATGTCCCCCGATGGTAGGCCGGACCGATCAGGTCGAGCACCGCTTCCAGCAGGGTGGCGTCGTGGAAGCTGCCCTTGGCCAGGTAATAGTCGGCGCCGGCTTCCATGCCGCGTGCGCGGTCTTCCGGCCGGTCCTTGTACGACACGATCATCACCGGCATGCGCTGCAGGCGCGGGTCGTGGCGGATGCGCTCGAGCAGGCCGATGCCGTCCAGGCGCGGCATGTCGATGTCGGTGATCACCAGGTCGTACTCGCCGGCGCGCAGGTTGTTCCAGCCATCGATGCCGTCCAGCGCCACCTCGACCCGGTAGCCATGCCCGGCCAGCAGCTTGCGCTGCATCTCGCGCACCGTCAGCGAATCGTCGACCACCAGCACGCGGCGCACCGTCCCCGCTTCGGCGGCGCGCGCCGGCTGCAGGCTGGCGCCCTGGTCGAGCAGGCGCCCGATCGAGACCAGCAGGTCGGGCACGTCGATGATCAGCACCGGGGCGCCGTCTTCCAGCAGGGCGCCGGCGGCGATGTCGCGCAGCTTGCCGAACACCGGTTCGAGCGGCTGCACGGTCAGGCTCTGCTCGCCGAGGATGGCGTCCACCACCAGGCCGTAGCGGTCCGCCCCGGCGCCGACCACGACCACCGACAGGATGTCGTCGCGCGTGCCCGCCGCATCGTCCAGCTCCAGCACCTGGCTGGCCGCCACCAGGCCGAGGTGGACGCCGTCCAGGTCGACGTACTCGCGGCCGGACAGGGTGCGCGCCTCGCTGCGCTGCAGGCGCAGCACGTGTTCGACGCGCGTGATCGGCATCGCATACGCCTCGCCGGCCACCTCCACCACCAGCGCGCGCATCACCGACTGGGTCAGCGGCAGCGTGATCAGGGTGCGGAAACCCACGCCGGGCGTCGACTCGGCGCGCACGGTGCCGTTCTGGCGCTGCACCGCTTCGTGCACCACGTCCATGCCGACCCCGCGCCCGGAGATGGCGTTGGGCGTCTCCTTCAGCGAAAAGCCGGGCAGGAACAGGAATTCCATCAGCTCGTCGAGACTGAGTTCGGCCGCAATGGCCGGCGTGGCCGTGCGCCGCGCGGCGGCCTGGCGGATGCGTTCCGGATCGACGCCGCGACCGTCGTCGCGCACTTCCATCACCAGCATGCCGCCGCGGTGGCGCGCGCTCAGGACGATGGTGCCGGTGGCCGGCTTGCCGGCGGCGACGCGCTCGCACGGCGTTTCCAGGCCATGGTCGATGGCATTGCGCAATAACTGGTTCAACGGCGCTTCCATGCGCGCCAGCACGGCGCGCTCGACCAGCGTGGCGCTGCCTTCGATGACCAGCTGCGCATCCTTGCCCAGGCTGCGTCCGAGGTCGCGCACCATGCGCGGCAAGCCGTGCACGCCGTCGCCGAAGCGGCACATGCGCAGCGCCAGTACCTCGTCGGCCAGGCGCGCCGACACGTTGGAGGCCTGGCGCTCGTAGTTCTCGGCGTCGCGGATCGAGCGCAGCAGGAATCCGGGCAGCGGCTGCATGCGATCGCGCAAGGCCAGCGCCAGCTCCAGCAGGCGCGGGTCGTTGGCGGCCACGATCGCCTCGTGCAACTGGTCCAGCGCCCCCAGCACGCTCCTCTGCTGGCGCTTGTAGCGCTGCATGGCGTCCAGCCACGGGCGCAGCTGGCCGGCATGCACGCGCGCCTGGCTGGCCAGCGTCAGCAGTTCGTCGCTGGCGGCCGCGAGCGCGGAGGCAGGGACGGGCACGGATTCTGCACTCGCGGCCGCCTTGTCCACCGGTACGGGCGCTTGCGCCGGCGTTTCGGGCTGCGGCAGCGCTGCGGGACCAGGTGCGGCGGCGGCGGCCGGGAATACGCCTGGCGATGAAGCCGGCGGCGTGGCTGGACAGGCCAGCAGCGCCGCCAGCGCATCGATGCGCGCCTGCACCGCGGCATCGGTGCCGGTGTCGTCGTCGGCGCCCGCCAGGCGCTGCATCAGGTCGACGCTGTCGAGCAGGGTATCGGCGGCGCCGGCATCGACCGTCGTCCGGCCCTGCTGGGCGGCCACGAACACGTCTTCCATCGCGTGCGCCAGGCCGACCACCGCCTGGCGGCCGACGATGGCGGCGGCGCCCTTGATCGAGTGGGCGGCGCGCATCATCGCTTCCAGCAGCACCGGATCGGCGGCGCCGCGCTCGAGCTGCAGCAGGCCGTCGGTCAGCACGCGCGCCTGCTCGCCGGCTTCCATGCGGAACAGGTCGAGCATCGAGAAGCTGCTCAGGTCACCGCTCATGTGGTCCAGGCTCATCGCAGCAACCCCTTCAGCGCCGTCACCAGCAGGCGGGCGTCGAGCAGGCCGGCGGCGCCGCTGCCCGCTACCCCATTGCCCCCTGCGCCGCGCACGGCATCCGGCAATACGCCGCTGACCAGCGGCGGTGGCGCGCGCCCGACCGTGGCCGCCGGCGGCAGCAGGGCGGCGCCGGCGTAGCGCACCACGCCCTGCACCTCGTCCACCGGCAGCGCAAACGCGCCTGCGCCGCGCCCGGTCCCGCGTTGCGGGTCGGATTCGGCCAATACCAGCAGGCGTGCAAAGGCGTGGCGTCCGGCAGGGACCGCGGCGCCGGCGTCGATCTCGAGCAGGCGCGCCAGCGATACCGCCGGCAACAGCCTGCCGCCGGCGGCGACGATGCCGAGCAGCGGCCCGCCGCCGCCCCGGTGCGGCAGGCGGTGCACCGGCGCGACCGGCGCCACCGAGGCTGCCAGTGCCAGCGGCACCGCCAGCCATTCGGCGCCGATCCTGAACACCATCGCCGCGGCATCGGTGCTGCCGGCGCCGCTGGCCGGACGCGCCAGTTCGCGCGCCCAGTCCTCGCCGTAGTCCGCATCGACCGGACGCGACAGGCTGTTACGGGCACCGATCCCGGGTTTCAAGGCCGTCATGCCGATGCCCCCCCGCGGCGTGCATAGATGCGTGCCGCGCGCTGGCGGAAGCCGGCGCCGGTGGCGGCATCGCCCAAACCTTCGTGCAGCAGCGCCAGGCTGCACAGGGCTTCGTAATGGTCGGGCGCGAGGTAGACGCAGCGGCGCCAGCTGGTGTCGGCCGCGTGCGGGCGCGCGGCGCTGGCCTGCACGGTCCCCAGCAGGAACCAGGCGTCGGCGCTGTCGGGCGTGATGTCGAGCAGGGTGCGGCAGGCGGCTTCGGCTTGCTGCAGGCGACCGGCGTCGGCGAGGCTGCGCGCCTGGGCCAGCAGCTCGTCGGGCGCCGGCCGCCGCGCGGGCGCCGTCGGTGGCGCCGGCGTGGCGGCCGCCGGGCGATGCGGCGCCATGGGCAGCGGTGCGGCACGCGCGCGGCGGCGCAGCGGCGGCAGGTCGGCCAGCGCCGCCATGGCGGTCGCCGGCTGGGCCGGCCCGATCCGCTTGCGCAGGACGAAACCCGTATGCACCGGCACGAAGCCGTTGGCGCAGAACGAGGGCGCCTCGGCGTGGCCGGACAGCAGCAGGCCATCGTCGGCCAGCACATTGGCGATGGCCTGGGCCGCGCGGGTGCGCGTGGGCGCGTCGAAATAAATCAGCAGGTTGCGGCAGAACACCAGGTCGTAAGGGGGCAGGACGCCGGCCGCCGGAACGCCGGCCGGCAAGCCGGCGCGGTCGGCCAGCGCCAGCAGGTTGCCCTGGCTGAAGCCGACGTAGGCGCGCAGCGCGTCGTCGACCAGGTAGTCGTCGCCCTGGCGCGTGAACCAGCGCTCGCGGAAGGCCAGGTCGGCGCCGCGGAAGGCATTGCGGGTGAAGCGTCCGCTGCGCGCCCGGGCGATCGCGGCCTGCGACAGGTCGACCGCGTCGATGCGGCAACGGCTGGCGGGAATGCCGGCCTGCGCCAGCACCAGCGCCATCGAATACGGTTCTTCGCCGCCGGCGCACGGCACCGACAGGATGCGCACGGCGCGCTGCGGCCGGGCCGCCAGGCGCTGCTGCACGAAGCGCAGCGCTTCGGTGAACACGGCCGGATCGCGCAGCATCCAGGATTCCGGCACCACCAGCTGGTCGACCAGCGCCTCGAACGCGGGCGTGCCGGGCAGCGGGGCGTAATCCTCGGGCGCCGGCATGGTGCGCTGGCCGCCGGCATCGCGCAGCGCCCGCTCCAGGTCGGCGTCGGTCGGCATCAGGCCGGTGCTGGCATGCAGCGTGTCGCGCAGGCGGTTCATGCGGCGGCTCCCTCGCTGCCGAACAGCAGCGCCGCCACCTCGGGCGCCAGCAGCCGCGCCGGCTCGATCAGCTGCAGCATGCCGCCGGCGGCGCCGCGGGCGACCGCGCCCAGCCAGGGCGCCGCCAGCACGCCGGGGTCGAGCGGGGCGTCAAGCAGGACTTCCACGCCGGTCACGCGCTCGGCCTGCAGCCCGAGGCGCCGCACGGCGCCGCCAGCCGGCAGGTCGAGCAGCAGGATGCGGGTGTCGTAGCGCACGGTCTCGGCCGGGCTGCCGCCCAGGCACGACAGGTCGATCACAGGCACCGGCGCGCCGTGCAGGTCGAGCAGGCCGGCCACGTAGTCCGGTGCGCCGGGCAGCGCCTTCAGGCGCGCGGCCGGCAGCACCCGCAGCACGGCGGCCAGCGGCAGCGCGTAGCGTTCGGGACCGATGTGGAAGACCAGCACGTTCATGGGTAGACCGGCGCGGCTCTGCGATGCTTACAGGTTGACCGCGAAGCTGGCCACCGACTGCTGCAGGTCGCCGGCGGCGTACTGCAGCTGGTGCACGGCTTCGCTGGTCGCCTTGAGCGAATCGACGGTCTGCTGGCTGGCGTCGGACAGCTGCGTCATGGTTTCCGTGATCTGCGACGCGCCCACCGCCTGCGACTGCATCCCCTGCAGCACCAGGTCGAAGCGCGGCGCCAGCTTGCGCACCTGGTCGGTCATGCCGGACAGCTGTTCGGCCACGCGGCGCACCTCGCCCACGCTGCGGCGGATCTCCTCGGCGAACTTGTCCATGCCCATGACGCTGGCCGAGACCGCCGACTGCATCTCCTTCAGCATCTGCTCGATGTCCCAGGTCGAGACCGAGGTCTGGTCGGCCAGGCGCCGGATCTCGCTGGCCACGACGGCAAAGCCGCGGCCCGCCTCGCCGGCCTTTTCGGCTTCGATCGCGGCGTTCAGCGACAGGATGTTGGTCTGGTCCGCCACCTTCGTGATGGTGGTCAGCACGCCGTTGATGTTGCTGGCCTTTTCCGAAAGGGCCGCCAGCTTGGCGCCGATCGAATCGGTCGCCGCGACCATCTGCTGCATGGTCTGGTCCATGCGCTTCAGGTTGTCCTGGGCGTCGACGGTGGCATTGGTGGTGTAGTCGGCGACCTCGTTCGCTTCTTCCATCGTGCGCAGCAGTTGCGCCGTGTTGGCCGAGATCTCGCGCGTGGTCGACAGCACTTCGACGCTGGTCTGGGCCTGTTCGACGCCGGTCGCTTCCTGCTGGCGCGCGGAAGCGGCGATCTGGGTGGCCGAGGTGGTGACCTGGATGCCGGCGCGCTGCACGTTGTTGATCAGGCTGCGCAGGTTGCCCAGCATCGTGGCCAGGCCTTCGCCGAGGCGGCCGATGGCGTCGCCGCCGCGGATCGTGACGTCGCCAGTGAGGTCGCCGCGCGCGGCGCGCGACACCACGTCCAGCAGCGTGTCGACCTTGGCGCGCAGTTCATTACTGGCCGCCAGTTCCTTGGCCTGGCTATCCTCGATCGCCTGCGCCATGCGGTTGAATTCGAGCGCCACCTGGCCCAGCTCATCCTTCGACATCACCTCGGCGCGCGAACCCTGCACGCCGGCGCCGAGCTGGCGCGCGGCCGTGCTCAGGCTGGCCAGCGGGCTCGATACCGCGCGCACCAGCAGGGTGCCGATCACCATTGCCAGCAGCACGCAGGCGATGCCGCCGAAGCCGAGCAGGCGGTCCATGGTCTGCTTGAGGGCAGTGGTTTCCTGCTGGCGCAGGCCCAGCAGGCGGTTTTCCTCAGCCTCGACCTGGTCCAGCAGGCGCCGTACCGAAGTCATCGCTGCGCTGCCGGCCAACACCGTGCTGTCGACCTGGCCCGCGACCGCGGTCAGTCCGGCCGCGCCGGCACGCCGCCGCATGGCGATCTGCGGCTGCACGGCGTTCGTCATCCAGTTGTCCAGGATCGGCATCAGCTGCTGCAGGCGTCCCTGCTGGGCGCTGTTGTCGCGCGTCAGGTCGATTGTGCGCTGCAGGTGCTGGCGTGCGCGCCCGTGTTCCGTCTCGACCGTCGCCAGCAAGCCTTCGTTCCCGGTCAGCACGTAGCCGCGCACCGAGGCCTGCACCTGCAGCATCGAGGTCGCGATCTTGTCGGTTTCCAGCAAGACCTCGAGCGTATGGCGGTCCCAGTCGCGCGCTTCCTGCAAGCGGGAAAAATTGTTATAGGCGAAGCCCAACAGCAACAGAAGGACGGCAACGATGGCACCGAAGCCGATGCTCAGTTTGCTCTTGAGACTCAGGTTGGAAAGCATGCATGCTCCGTGTAGCAAGGAATCTTCGCAAATGTAACATTTTGACGACGCGCACGGCTGCATAAACGTTCATTAACGCAATAAAAACCTGCAAACCATACCTACGGAGGCGTTTTCAAGGTTGCCAGCCGTGGCGGTTGCAGGCCGGCTGCATGGATTGTCGCCCGGCTGCACGTCGCGGTACGCCCTTGATTGTTAACGCAAATGATAATGATTCGCGTTTACATAAACATCAATCCTTGCTAGAGTGCGTGGCGTTCGAATAACTAATCCAAAACGACATCACTCAGACCACATGAAAACTTCCAGGCACATCACCCACCGCAAACATGCCGTTGCCGGTACCGCGTTCGCCATGCTGCTGCCGCTCGCCGCCCACGCGGACGATGCCGGCACGGCCGCTGCCGCTGCCGCCGCAGCCGACGGCGAGCGCCACCAGAAGGTGCACATCGTCGGCGAGCGCGAAAACGAGCTGAAGGCCGATCGCGCCGCCTCGCCCAAGTACACCGAGGCGCTGGTCGACACGCCGCAGACCGTGGTCGTCATCAAGAAAGAGCTGTTCCAGCAGCAGGGCGCCACCACGCTGACCGAAGCGCTCCAGAACACGCCGGGCGTCGGCACCTTCTTCCTGGGAGAAAACGGCAGTACCAACACCGGCGACGCCATCTACATGCGCGGCTTCGACAGCTCGGGCAGCATCTTCGTGGACGGCGTGCGCGACATCGGCTCGATTTCGCGCGACATCTTCAACATCGAGCAGATCGACGTGCTCAAGGGGCCGGCCGGCACCGACACCGGGCGCGGCGCGCCGACCGGCTCGGTCAACCTGAGCACCAAGCAGCCGCTGCTGCGGCGCTTCGGTAACGCCAGCCTGAATGCCGGCAGCGCCGACCGCCTGCGCGCCACGGCCGACCTGAACACGGTGCTGGACCACCGGCGCGGCATCGCCTTCCGCCTGAACGCGCTCGACCAGGACAACGGCAACCCGGCCCGCGACGACGTCAAGGCCAAGCGCTGGGGCGTGGCGCCCTCGCTCGCCTTTGGCCTGAACAGCCCGACCCAGCTCTACCTGGACTACCTGCACGTCAAGCAGGACAACCTGCCGGACGGCGGCGTGCCGACGGTCGGCCTGCCGGGCTACACCAACCCGACCATCCCCAGCGCCACCGCGGTCAACCCGCCGCCGGTCCGGCGTGAACTCGACAATCCGGCGCCGGTCGATCCGCGGAATTTCTACGGCAACAAGAGCGACTTCGACCACGTCAAGGCCGACATGTTCACCGCCATCCTCGAGCACGAATTCAGCCCGCGCATGCGGGTGCGCAACACCGCCCGCTACGGCAAGACGAAGCAGTTCTACCTGCTGAGCGCCTTCATGAGCAGCGGCGCCAACGTCATCACCCGGGAAGCGCCGATTGCGCCGGCCACGGTCCGCTATCCGGGCGTGCGCGCCGACGATCCGTCGACCTGGCTGCTGGTGCGCGGCAACCGCACCATCAAGGACCAGGAAAACACCGTACTGGCCAACCAGACCGTGCTGACCACCGAATTCGACACCGGCGTGCTACGCCATACGCTGGTCAGCGGCCTCGACCTGAGCAACGAGAAACAGGTCAACTACAGCTACGTCAACAATGCCACCAATCCCGCCCTCGGCAACCTCGGCGTGCTGCCGCCGGCCAATCTCTACAACCCGGACCCTGGCATTGCGCCGGCCAACCGCAAGCTGGTGCGCAGCGGCGCCCGCAACCAGGGCGAGGTGACGACCGAGTCCGCGTATGTGCTGGACACGATCAAGCTGGGCGACAAGTGGCTGTTCGGCGCCTCGCTGCGTGTCGACCACTTCGACGTCAATTACGATGCGCTGCCGGCCATCGGTGCCACGACGGCCGCGACCCACCTTGAACTGAGCGACAGCGTCGCCAGCGGCAAGGTGTCGGTGCTGTACAAGCCGACCGACATCAGCAGCGTGTACGCGCTGTGGGCCAATTCCAAGCAGCCGCCGGGCTCGAACCTGACGCTGACCGGCAACGCCAACAGCGCGGCCAACCCGATCTACGACCCGCAGGTGAGCACCACCACCGAAGTCGGCACCAAGTGGGACCTGCTGCACCGCAAGCTGGGCCTGAACGCGGCGCTGTTTCGCACCGTCGTCAAGAACGAGGTCGAGCAGGATCCGGTGAATCCGACCACGTATTACCAGACCGGCCGCAAGCGCGTGCAGGGCGTGGAACTGAGCGCGGTCGGCCAGATCACGCGCGACTGGTCGCTCAGCGCCGGCTATAGCTGGATGGATACCAAGGTCGAGCAGGGCAGGGTGATCACGGCGGGCGGCGAGAATGCGCTGACCTACACCCCGAAGACGGCCTTCACCAGCTGGACCAACTACACCTTCCCGTTCGGCCTGCGGGTCGGCGGCGGCGTGCGCTACGCGGGGCGCCTGCTGCGCGGCACCGATGGCGCGGTGGGCACGCCGGCCTACACCGACGATTACTGGGTGGTGGATGCGGTGGCCGCGTACAAGGTGGCGCGCTGGCTGGACCTGCAGCTGAACGTGTACAACCTGGGGGACAAGCGGTATGTGGCGGCGATCAACAAGAGCGGGTATCGGTATACGCCGGGGGCGCCGCGGTGGGCGAGCTTGACGGCCAACTTCCACTTCTAAATTTGAATGGTGTCGGATTAACGAGCCCCGCCGACCTTTGACACGTCATTCCCGCGAAAGCGGGAATCCATACGGCGTTTCGCTGCACGCTCAGCATGGATTCCCGCTTTCGCGGGAATGACGGTGTAAAAAAGCCGCTGGCCCCTCAGGACCAGCGGCTTTTGTCATGCAGCGCTTATCGCGCAGTAAAACCGCGCAGTAAAACCGCGCAGTAAAACCGCCTTACTGCCCGCGCTTGGCCTTCGCCTTCGCAGCGATCCGCATGCGCAGCGCATTCAGCTTGATGAAGCCGCCCGCATCCGCCTGGTTGTAGGCGCCGCCGTCTTCGTCGAAGGTCGCGATGTTCATGTCGAACAGCGAATCGGTCTTCGAATCGCGCGACACCACGATCACGTTGCCCTTGTACAGCTTGATGCGCACCCAGCCGTTCACATTCTTCTGGGTGTGGTCGATCAGCGTCTGCAGCGCGACGCGTTCCGGTGCCCACCAGTAGCCGTTATAGATCAGCGAGGCGTAGCGCGGCATCAGGTCGTCCTTCAGGTGCGCCACTTCGCGGTCCAGCGTGATCGATTCGATCGCGCGGTGGGCGCGCAGCATGATGGTGCCGCCCGGGGTTTCGTAGCAGCCGCGCGACTTCATGCCGACGTAGCGGTTTTCCACCAGATCCAGGCGGCCGATGCCGTGCTTGCCGCCCAGGCGGTTCAGTTCGGTCAGCACCTGGGCCGGGGTCATCTTGACGCCGTTCAGGCCGACGATGTCGCCGTGCTCGTATTCGATGTCGAGGTACTCGGCCTGGTCCGGCGCCTGTTCCGGCGACACGGTCCAGCGCCACATCGATTCCTCGGCTTCGGCGCTCGGGTTTTCCAGGTGGCGGCCTTCGAAGGAGATGTGCAGCAGGTTGGCATCCATCGAGTAGGGCGCGCCGCCGTTCTTGTGCTTCATGTCGACGGCGATGCCGGCGTCTTCCGCGTACTTCAGCAGTTTTTCACGCGACAGCAGGTCCCATTCGCGCCACGGGGCGATGATCTTGACGTCTGGCTTGAGCGCATAGGCGCCCAGCTCGAAGCGCACCTGGTCGTTGCCCTTGCCGGTAGCGCCGTGCGACACCGCGTCGGCGCCGGTTTCGTTGGCGATCTCGATCAGGCGCTTCGCGATCAGCGGGCGCGCGATCGAGGTGCCCAGCAGGTACTCGCCTTCGTAGACGGTATTCGCGCGGAACATCGGGAACACGAAGTCGCGCACGAATTCTTCGCGCACGTCGTCGATGTAGATGTTTTCCGGCTTGATGCCGAACTTGATCGCCTTGGCGCGCGCCGGCTCCAGCTCTTCGCCCTGGCCGAGGTCGGCGGTGAAGGTGACGATTTCGCAGTTGTAGTGATCCTGCAGCCATTTGAGGATGACCGAGGTGTCGAGGCCGCCGGAGTAGGCGAGGACTACTTTTTTAATGTCGCTCATGGGGTTCCAGTGTTTTGGAGGGGGATGTGATGGTCAGCCGGCCCCTGCGGGCCGACGATCAAGCTAAAGCGTGATGATAAAACTTATTTGTCTTCGATGCGCTTATTCGATACGACCAAGGAGCAAATACTCGATCAGCGCCTTCTGCACGTGCAGGCGGTTCTCGGCTTCGTCCCAGACCACCGATTGCGGGCCGTCGATGACCTCGGCCGCCACTTCCTCGCCGCGGTGCGCGGGCAGGCAGTGCATGAACAGGGCGTCGGGCGTGGCGCGCGCCATCTTGGCGGCGTCGACGATGAAGCCGTCGAAGGCCTTCAGGCGTTCGGCGTTTTCCTTCTCGTAGCCCATGCTGGTCCAGACGTCGGTGGTGACCAGGTCGGCACCGGCACAGGCGTCCGACGGGTTCTCGAACACCGTGTAGTTGGTCGTCTTGACCAGGGCCGGGTCGATGTCGTAGCCCTTCGGCGTCGACACGTTCAGGTGGAAGCCGAACACGTCGGCCGCCTGCAGCCAGGAGTACAGCATGTTGTTGGCGTCGCCGATCCAGGCCACCGTCTTGCCGGCGATCGAGCCGCGGTGTTCGTAATAGGTGAACACGTCGGCCAGCACCTGGCAGGGGTGGTGCTCGTTGGTCAGGCCGTTGATCACCGGGACCCGCGAATGCGCCGCGAAGCGCTCGATGATGTCCTGGCCGAAGGTGCGCACCATGATGATGTCGCACATGCGGGACATCACCTGGCCCGCGTCCTCGACCGGCTCGCCGCGGCCCAGCTGGCTGTCGCGGGTGTTCAGGTAGATGGCGGCGCCGCCCAGTTGGTGCATGCCGGCTTCGAAACTCAGGCGGGTACGCGTGGAACTCTTTTCGAACACCATCACCAGCGTGCGGTCGACCAGCGGGTGATACACCTCGTAGGCCTTGAACTTGCGCTTGATGACCTTGGCGCGTTCGATCACGTACTCGAATTCGTCGCGGGTGAAATCGGAGAACTGCAGGAAGTGCTTGATGGGAGTCTGGCCAGCCATAGTCTGTCGAAGTTGCGTGTCGGAGATGCGGTGATCTCCTGAATTATAAGCGGTATCGCTTGTGTTTCAGAAAATAAAAGTTCGGCGCGTCAGGACGGGCGGTTCAATACAGCGTCTGCGCCGATTCGTGCAGCAGCTGCCCGTACAGCTCGTGGCGCATCTTGCTGATCTTGCCCGCGGCCACCGCGTCCAGGATCGCGCACTGCGGCTCGGCCAGGTGGCGGCAATTGTAGTACTTGCAGCCGCCCAGGTAGGGCTTGAAGTCGACAAAGGCGCGTTCCAGCATGCCTTCGCTCAGGTGGTACAGGCCGAATTCCTGGAAGCCGGGGGAGTCGATGATGGTGCCGTCGCCGCCCGGCAGCTTGTACAGCCGCGTGAAGGTGGTGGTGTGCTTGCCGGTATCCAGCGCTTCCGAGATTTCGCGCACGGCGATGTCGGCGTCCGGAATCAGGAGGTTGACGATGGTCGACTTGCCCATGCCGGACTGGCCGATCAGGATCGAGGAGTGGCCTGTCAGCAGCGGCAGCAGGGTGGCCACCGTGCCTGCCGGGTCGGCAGTGGCCGAGACTTCGTGCAGCGGGTAGCCCATGCCGGTGTACAGCGCCGCGCGTTCGCGCGCACGTGCCAGGCCTTCCTGCACGTCGACCTTGTTCAGGATCAGGTGGGCCTCGATGCCGGCCGCTTCGCAGGCCACCAGCGCGCGCGACACCAGGTCGTCGGTGAAGCCGGGTTCGGTGGCGATGACGATGAACAGGCGCGAGATGTTGGCCGCCAGCAGTTTCGATTTGTACTGGTCCGAGCGGTACAGCAGGGTGCTGCGCTCGGCGATCTTTTCGATCACGGCCTGGTCGGGCGAAGTGCGCTTCAGGTGGACGATGTCGCCGACGGCCACGTTGGTCTTCTTGCCGCGCGTGACGCATTGCAGGAACTGGTGCTGGCCGTCGGCCTCGACGTCGGCCAGGTAATGGCGGCCGTGGGCCGCGACGATGGTGCCTTGCAGGTCGCTCATGCGCTCGCCCGTTCCGTGTAGATGGCATCGGCCTTGGCCGCGCAGATGAAGTCGTTTTCGCTGATACGGTTGCCGGCCGAGTGCGTGGTGAAGGCGACGCCGCAGTGGCGGTAGCCGACCAGCAGTTGCGGGTGGTGGTCCTGCCCGTGGATCATCCAGGCCAGCGCGTTTACGAAGGCGATGGTCTCGTGGTAGTCGCGGAAGGCGTAGTCGCGCTGCAGGTGGTCGTCCTCGACATGCCACGCCGGGACTTGCGGCAGCAGGGCGGCGATGGCGGCCTCGTCCAGGGCCGGCGCGCCGTGGCTGCAGTGTCTGGCGAGCGGTTTCATGCGGCCCCCGCCATCTGGTGCTGCAAATGCTGGACCCGTACCCAGGCCGGCGGATGCGAATCGTAGAAGGCCGAGTGCAGCGGGTCCGGCGTCAGCGTCGAGGCGTTGTCCTCATACATCTTGACCAGGGCCGAGACCAGGTCGCGGGCGTCGCTGTGCTGGGCCGCGAAGGCGTCGGCTTCGAATTCGTGCTTGCGCGACGTAAACGAGCC
>JAKOOD010000517.1 GCA_022701635.1 Burkholderiaceae bacterium
CGGTCATGGGTGACTTGCCTTAACATTCATTGGCAAGCTCTGCAGGGCTCAAGGCCGAGTTTGTGGATCATACATGTGGAACGGCAGAACAGGAAAATCGTTCGGGCACGGACTTGCAACAGCGGAAGTACGGATCGACACGCGGTAGACCGCCAGTTCGGCATATGTTGTTAAAGTTAAATCACGCCGCAGTGGCCGACATCGGTGCCGGCACCGGCTACCACCTGGCAGCTGGCGACACAGGTCGGCCCCGGCGGACGTGTGTATGTGGTTGACGGGCGGCCGGAAATGACCGGCATGCTCGACAGCCAGATGGCAGAGCGCGGCGTGCGCAAGGTGGTCTCGGTGCTGGACAGCGAAACCAGCTGCGATGGCACGGCTGCAAGCCACCGTCCCCTTGTGGCCCCAAGGCGGATGTCGTTAGCCGTCGGACGTACGCACCACTGCGCTACTTGGACGCCTGGTTGCCGCAAGTGCACAGACTGCGAGTACAGCGCAGACCAAAGAAGTCAACAATGCGATGAGTGGAGAATAAATCAATAGCTTCACGCGTCCCATCCTTTCCGATTCATTCCACTCTGTTAAGGACGAACATGCTGATTTAACCGTCGCCATATCTGTAGCCCCAGCAAGGGCTGATTTGAAACTTTCATAAGCGTGAGGCGTGTCCGCTAAGCTCATGAGATACACAACGAGCAGCTGTAGCAATGTGGCGATAGCGGAGAGAATGCACATCGCAAGGATGAGCCAAAGGAGCTTACGTGAACCCATTTTCCACCGTCAGAAACAAGTTGGTAATACTAGGGTCGGCGGCACTGCATCAACGTCCGCTCCTGGCTGATCGCGGTCCTCCAGGCTACGTCCGCTGTCCACCCATGGCAACCGTTGACGGCGAAGAGAAGGACGGGCTGGGGTGAACTCGTCGATGACTTTTTTCGCATTTCCGCGCAATCTATTGATAGGTTTAGGTCGTTAATGTTGTGAATGGCGCTTGGGAATCTGTATCGTTGATTGCGTGTTGCAATAGATCCGGCAAGTTCGGATCGTCGTACGAGCGTACGCTGTTTGGTGGCAGGCTGGCGAACAGACGACGCCAGAACGCGCCGGCACGGGTGTCGTCGCGAAAAATCGCCACCAGCCACGGACCGGTGAAGGTGCGCGCTAATGCGTGCACAGCCTCAAATGCCAATCCCTGGCGCCGATAACGCTTCAGAATGAATAGATCTGCCACCTCTTCGGCCACGCTGCCGTTCGGCAGCGTGATGGGTTCGGTGACGACGAAGCCCGCCAGCGCACCATCCTTCCTGATCCAATAAGCACCCTTGGCGGGGTCATTGATGTAATCGGCAATCTGCTCTGGAGAGGCATCGAACAAGCCGTCCGGACCGATATCTTCCTCCGCCCAATCGGAACTTTCGTAGTAGTACAGTTGGAATAGGCGGAACAGGGCCTCAGCTCCGTCCGGTAGGATCGTTTGCAGCGGATGCGACGGCGCGCTCATGCCTGCCCTCTTGTGTCAAACATCGTCAGCGAATGATGAATTTGTGCGTCATCCATAAGTATTTCATAGGCTGGTTAGTGGAACGTCCGGTCCTGGCCGGCTGCGGACATATTGTAGGGTCCGCGATCGACCCATGGCAGACGATTACACGGGTCCGCTACGGGCATACCCGATTACTAGAGCAATGATGGCTATAGCGAATCCTATGACAAGAGTCAGCGTACCGATCAGCCCGGGCGCTTTCGCAAGGCGCTGTCACTTGGGTTGGACATCGTGTGCCAGGTTGTTGGCCCACACGATACCCGGTAAGCCGACGATTGCCCCGATGGCGACGAACATAAGTCCAAAAAGGATCAGCCCTGCGCTTGTCCACGGCATGACACCGCTCTGACTGTCGTACGTAAGCGCAAGCCCGAATAGCCAAACCAGAACGACACCGGAGCCCGCTGCAATCAGCAAGCTTGCGAATACAATCTGCATGCCGAAAAACATGGGGCGCTCCAGGCAATACGATGAACCGCCTTGACCACCAGAAGACGATGACAGCTGTCCGCAACCGACCCGAACCGTACGCGTGAGACACATGGCAGGTGCCGGCGGCGTGTGCCATCGGATCAACTGCAGGAGACGCTGCCAGTAGCGTCAGTGCCAAGCTGTGCAATGCGATCACGCAGGCGGCGTTGCTCGTCCGGATTGTTCTCCGATGCTGCCATCTTCGTCAAGATGGCCACCTGCGCAGTTTTTGAAGCATCACGGCTACAGACGCTGATATCGGGCGTCACGCCAACGCCTTCCCAATTTGTTTTGGTCACCGGGCTGATCACGCGGCCCAGTGGCACGAAGAGCGAAAAGTTTGGTGATAGCCGCCTGTCGTCGCCCTGGTTGGCGCCGCCTCCAGTGGTTTCGCCGACGACCGTCGCACGTTTCAGGTTCTTGAGCGCGTAGGTGAAATCCTCTGCCGCCGAAAACGTATCTTTGCTTGTCAGGATATAGACCGGCTTTGCGCCGCCATAGCGCAAGCCCGGGACGACGTCTGCAGTCCATCGCTGTTCGGTGCGGTTGCCCTCGCGGAAATAGAAGTCGTTCAGCTGGGTCCGCTTGTCGAACAGATAGCTGGCCAGCAGGGTCACGGCGGCAGCGTCGCCGCCACCATTATTGCGTAGGTCGATGATGAGCGCGTTGGTATGGTTAACCAGCGCCATGGCAGCGGCTAGCGTTTCAGCAGCGTCGTTGGCGGATGCAAATCCACCAAGTTCCAGATACCCAATATTAAATGGCAAGCGCTCGACCCGCTCCACGCCAAAATTGTTCGATCTCATCATGGCGAGGTAGCCCGCCGCTTCCTCGGGCGATCGCTCGTCATCGGACTTCCTGTCCGCGATTACTTCCTTGCTGTAGGTCACGCGCAGGTGCCGGTCCTTGGTGGCAGCTTGCAGTTCATCGGTCAGGACTTCGGACAGTCGCTGTGGATTCGCAATAGTGTCGTAAGCGCCGCGCTTTTGCTGCTGACGCAACGATGTTTCAACCTTTTTAGCCATGTCCGGAAAAACGTAACTGCTGTTGACTTCCTTGATCAGCTTGTCAATCAACTGCTGGCGGCTGGCGGCCGTCATTTGCACGCCATTTTGCTCTGATAAGCCGGTTGATTGGGCAAGTAGGGGTGCACAAGCGAGGGCTGAGACGAGAGCGGCGATACCGATAGCGCGCAAAATGTTCATTTCTTCTCCGGGATCCCCGACAGTTTATAAATATTTGACCAGAAATCCTGCCATTCCCAAAGTTGAGATAGATTGCATATTTTCAATAGTCGCTTTTTGCCTTTCAAGTTTTTGAGCGGGCGAGCTTGAACGACAAGCTATTCGAGGGCGCCAATGCCGGCCGGGCCGGCGCTGCGCATGACCCCGGTATCCCATCAAGCCGCGCTGCATCCCTTAAGCCGCATCAGCCGCATCAGCCGCAATGCGCAGCGCACCAGCCGCGGCATCGTCAGCGGCCGCAACAAGCGCGCGTCGTAGCCGGCAAAGCGCCGCTCGTTCTCGGCCAGGCACAAGGCCAGCAGCGCCCGTAGACCGACCCCATCGCGGGACATCGACTGCGCCCCGTTCAAGGTGAAATTATTGTCCTGTGCGGTCGACGCCGGCCCGGCATCGACCGCCCGCGCCATTCCGATCCGCTCCCACGCCAGGAAGGCCCACACCCGCGCTACCTTGCACGCGAAGCGCAGGCGCCGCCAGGGGGACAGCCGTGCCCGGTGCCACCCGGCCCAGTTGGCAAACAGCAGGATGTGCCGGCACTCTTCCTGCATGACCGGCTCGAAGGTGTCGACCAGCGCCTGCGGGAACAGGCCCGAGCGGCGCGCCAGCTCGAACAGGCCGAAGGCGAAAAAGCTATCGATGCATTCGCTGTAGCCGGTGACCAGGTAGGCCCATTCCGGATCGGCCGGCATGGCAGGCGGCGGCTCGGGCGCCAGTGCGATGCCGTAGGCGGCCACCAAGCGCGCCAGCACTTCCTTGTGGCGGTGCTCTTCCCAGGCGTTCAGGGCCAGCGCGTCGCGCATGTCGGGGTCGGGCAGGGTCGCGGCGTAGGCCGCCATGCGCAGGCGCGCCTTGCCTTCGGTCTGGACGGCGATGTCCCAGATCGGCAGGGACACGATGCGCTCGCGCACATCCGGGGCCAGCACCGGCCAGTCGAGGACAGCGGGGCGGTAGGGGTTGAAGGTGTCGCGGAACATCCGGCAGCTGGCGTCACGGTGGGCGTCGGAGCCGGGCTCGAGCGGGCCGGGGATGGGACTGTGCCAGCGCCGCATGGCCGTATCCGCGGCGGCGACGGTTGCCGGATCGGCGGCCGCGCCGCCATGTGCCGCCGCCGGGCGCGGTGGCGGCCGGAAGCCGGGGACCAGCCGCTCCAGGTCGAATGTGTCCAGGGTCTGGCGTTCCATGCGTCCTCCGCCGGCTATGCGTTCTGCATGCCGCGATCATATGCCGGCACCCGTCCGCGCGGCACACCGTATATCATGTTCACCACGATTTTTGACACGGTAATGACTATGCATGCATTGACACGCGGCCAGAAAGCCGGACTTGCCGACCTCGGCCTCGGCAATCGTTTCGAGATCGGCATCGATGTACAGACGACAAGCGGCAGCGCCGATATCTCGTGCTTCGGCCTGGACGCGGACGGCCGCCTGTCCGACGACCGCTACATGGTGTTCTACAACCAGTTGTCGAGTCCCGGCG
>JAKOOD010000532.1 GCA_022701635.1 Burkholderiaceae bacterium
CCGAGGGCGACAAGCCGATGGCGGCGCCGGCCGTGCGCAAGCGCGCCTGGGACCTGGGCATCGAGCTGCAGTACGTGGCCGGCAGCGGCCCCGCCGGACGCATCACGCATGCCGACCTCGATGCGCATGTGGCGGGCCGCGGCCGCGCGCCGGGTGCCGGCGGCCAGGCCGACGATCGCTACGCGGAACTGTCCGGCGAAGAAGCGGTGCCGGTCATCGGCCTGCGCCGCAAGATCGCCGAGAAGATGCAGCAGGCCAAGCGCCAGATCCCGCACTTCACCTATGTCGAGGAAATCGACGTCACCGAACTGGAAGCGGTGCGCCACCAGCTCAACGCGCGCTACGGCGCCGAGCGCGGCAAATTGACGCTGCTGCCGCTGCTGATGCGCGCCGTGGTACTGGCCGTGCGCCAGTTCCCCGAGGTAAATGCCCGCTATATCGAAGGAAGCGGCGATACCGCCGGCGTGGTCACGCGCTACCAGCCGGTGCATCTCGGCATCGCGACCCAGACCGAGGCCGGCCTGATGGTGCCGGTGGTGCGCAACGCCGAGGCGCGCGACCCGTGGGCCAGCGCCGCCGAGATCGTGCGCCTGGCGGAAGCGGCGCGCACCGGCAAGGCGGCGCGCGACGAGCTGTCGGGCTCGACCATCACCATCACCAGCCTGGGGCCATTGGGCGGCATCGTCCACACGCCGGTCATCAACCATCCGGAAGTGGCGATCGTCGGCGTCAACAAGATCGTCGAGCGGCCGGTGGTGCGCAACGGCGGCATGGTGGCGCGCAAGATGATGAACCTGTCCTCGTCCTTCGACCACCGCGTGATCGACGGCATGGTGGCGGCCGAATTCATCCAGGCGATCCGCGGCTACCTCGAGTGCCCGGCAACCCTGTTCGTGGAGTAGACCGATGACCATGGAAAATACAACGCTGTTGATCATCGGGGGCGGCCCCGGCGGCTACGTGGCCGCGATCCGCGCCGGCCAGCTCGGCATCCCGACCGTGCTGGTGGAAGCGCAAGAGCTGGGCGGCACCTGCCTGAACATCGGCTGCATCCCGTCCAAGGCGCTGATCCACGCGGCCGATGCCTTTCACCAGGCCGCCAGCTACAGCGGCGAGTCCGCGCTCGGCATCCGCGCCGGCGCACCCAGCATCGATATCGGGAAAACCGTCGGCTGGAAGGACGGCATCGTCAAGCGCTTGACCGGCGGCGTCGGCACGCTGCTGAAGAAGAACAAGGTCAAGGTGGTGCGCGGCTGGGCCACGATCCTGGACGGCAAGACGGTCGAGGTGCGCCAGGCCGCGCAGAATGACAATGGCGGCGAGCCCTTGCGCATCCGCTGCGAGCACCTGCTGCTGGCCACCGGTTCGCAACCGGTCGAGCTACCCTTCCTGCCCTTCGGCGGCGCCGTGGTGTCCAGCACCGAGGCGCTGTCGCCCGCCAGCGTGCCCGCGCACCTGGTGGTGGTCGGCGCCGGCTACATCGGACTGGAACTCGGCACCGCCTACCGCAAGCTGGGCGCGCGCGTCAGCGTGGTGGAAGCGGCCGGGCGCGTCCTGCCGGCCTACGACGACGAACTGGTGAAGCCGGTGGCGGCGGCCCTCGACGGCCTTGGCATCGCCCTGCACCTGGAGTCGAGCGTGCTCGGTCCGGCCGCGGACGGCCAGGGTGTGCGCATGAAGAATGCCGGCGGCGAGGAAGTCACACTGGCCGCCGACCGGGTGCTGGTGGCGGTCGGCCGGCGCCCGCGGACCGAAGGCTTCGGCATGGAGAGCCTGCTGCTCGACATGAACGGGCGCGCGGTGCGCATCGACAACCAGTGCCGCACCTCGATGCGCAACGTGTGGGCGATCGGCGACCTGGCCGGCGAACCGATGCTGGCGCACCGCGCCATGGCGCAGGGCGAGATGGTGGCCGAGATCATCGCCGGCAAGCGCCGCCATTTCATGCCGGCGGCGATGCCGGCCGTGTGCTTCACCGATCCCGAAGTGGTGGTGGTCGGCCTGAGTCCGCAGGAGGCGGCGCGCCAGGGCCTCGACTGCCTCAGCGCCAGCTTCCCGTTCGCCGCGAACGGCCGCGCGATGACGCTAGAGGCGACCGACGGCTTCGTGCGCGTGGTGGCGCGCAAGGACAACCATGTGATCGTCGGCTGGCAGGCGGTGGGGGCTGCGGTGTCGGAATTGAGTGCGGCGTTTTCGCAGTCGATCGAGATGGGGGCGCAGCTGGAGGACATCGGCGGCACGATCCATGCGCATCCGACACTGGGCGAGGCGGTGCAGGAAGCCGCATTGCGCGCCCTTGGCCACGCGCTGCATATATAAACCTAGGGCTCGCAAATCAGGCCGGTGGCCTGATTTGCGAGCCCATGCTGAGGCCAGTTCAGGGCTGGCTTCCGCGTGGGCACGGGGTGCCCACCCTACGCCATGCAACTGGCCAGCACTTATTTCTGTTTCTGGTCCTTCGAGGTACCGCCTTCCGGACGCGCGTCGCCGGCCGACTGGCGGCTGCCCGCATTCCCGGTGCTGAGGCTACCGATGCCGGCCATGCCGGTCTGGATTTCCCCGGCGTCCTCGCGGACGAAACCGGCGCCCTTGTCCTGGTCCGAACCGTCGCTCAGCAGGTCGTCGGTACGGACGTCGGCCTGGGCGTTGGCGCTACCCGCCAGCTGGTTGTTGCCGGCTTCGGCCATGCGGCCGACATCGCCCGTACCGCCGGCGCCCATCGTGCCGATCGAGGTGCTGCCCTGCTTGGTGACGTTGTCGTAGTTGCGGCCTTTGGCGTCCTTGCCTTCGCTTTGCATCGACATGATGATCTCCTTTGCGTGATTGTCTTGCTATTCATAGTAGACCGTTTGGCAAGAATGACAATCGGCACGCGCCTGGTTGCCTTGTAGGAGTGGTCGTGCGTGGATGTGCTATAAAACGCATGCCAAGACTGCCTAGAACACAACAATGACCGCACCCGATATTCTCGTCCTGTACGCCCACCCTGCCCCGCAGCGCTCGCCGGTCAACCGCCGCCTGGCCGAAGCGGCGCGCGCCATCCCCGGCGTCGCCGTCCAGGACCTGTACGAACTGTATCCCGATTTCGACATCGACCCCGACCACGAACGCAGCCTGCTGTCGGCGGCCCACCTGGTGGTGTTCATGCACCCGATACGCTGGTACGGCATGCCCTCGATGCTGAAGGAGTGGATGGACGTGGTGCTGCGGCCCGGCTGGGCCTACGGCCAGGGCGACTGCGCCCTGCGCGGCAAGGGCTGCTGGCTGGTGACGACCACCGGCAGCGGCGCCGACGCCTTCCAGCCCGGGGCCCTGCACGGCCATCCGTTCGACGCCTTCCTGCTGCCGATCCGCCAGGCCGCCGCGCTGTGCGGCATGGACTGGCTGGCGCCGCTGGTACTGCACGGCGCCGCCGACGCTTCCGAGGCCGTGGCCGAGGCCCACGTCCACGAGTTCACGCGCCGCCTGGCCGGCTATGCGAGCCAGGCCGCCCTGAAGGAGGCCCGCCATGGAGCATAGCCTGCTGCTGAACGCCTGTGTCTACCTGGCCGCGGCCGTGATCGCGGTGCCGCTGTCGAAGCGCCTCGGCATGGGCGCGGTGCTCGGCTACCTGGTGGCCGGCATCCTGATCGGCCCCTTCGGCTTCAAGCTGATCGCCGAAGCCGAGGATGCGCTGCACTTCGCCGAATTCGGCGTGGTGCTGCTGCTGTTCCTGATCGGCCTCGAGCTGGAACCGAGCCGCCTGTGGGCGCTGCGCCGGCCCATCTTCGGCTGGGGCGGGGCCCAGGTCGGGCTGGTCGCCGCGGCGCTGTTCGGCGCCGCCCTGCTGGCCGGGGTCAGCTGGAAGATCGCGCTGATCGCCGGCCTCGGGCTGTCGCTGTCCTCGACCGCGATCGCGCTGGCCTCGCTCGACGAACGCAACCTGATGCCGACGCCGGCTGGCCAGGCCAGCTTTTCGATCCTGCTGTTCCAGGACATCGCCGCGATCCCGATGATCGCCATCGTGCCCCTGCTCGGCATCCCGGAAAGCGCCGGCGGCGGCGGCAACGCCTGGATCGCGGTGGTCAAGGTGATCGTGGTGCTGGCCGGCCTGGTAATCGGCGGCCGCTTCCTGGTACGGCCGCTGCTGCGCTTCATCGCCAAGACCGATGCCCGCGAGATCTTCACTGCCTTCGCCCTGCTGCTGGTGATCGCCATCTCGCTGCTGATGCAATCGGTCGGCGTGTCGATGGCGCTGGGCGCCTTCATGGCCGGCGTGCTGCTGGCCGACTCCGAATACCGTCACGCGCTCGAGACCGACCTCGAACCGTTCAAGGGCCTGCTGCTCGGGCTGTTCTTCATCGCGGTCGGCATGTCGGTCGACTTTTCCGTGTTCCTGGCGCGCCCGGCCATCGTGCTGGGCCTGGTCGCCGGCTTCCTGGTCCTGAAGATCGGCGTGCTGTATGGCCTGAGCCGGGCCTTCGACATGGCGCGCGGCCAGCACCTGCAGTTCGCACTGATCCTGTCGCAGGGCGGCGAATTCGCCTTCGTGGTGTTCGGCGCCGCCGCCACCGCGCGCGTGTTTTCAAGCGAGGTGGCGTCGACGCTGGTGGTCGTGGTCGCGCTGTCGATGGTGGTGACGCCGCTGACGCTGATGGCCTACGACCGCTTGTCGGCGCGACGCCAGGGTGCCAAGCGCGACGACCAGGCCGACGAGATCGAGCCCAACGAGGACCACGTGATCATCGCCGGCTTCGGCCGCTTCGGCCAGATCGTCGGCCGCTTCCTGAACGTCAGCGGCGTCAAGCTCACGGTGCTGGACCACGACCCCGACCAGGTCGACGTGCTGCGCCGGTTCGGCTTCAAGGTGTTCTACGGCGACGCCACCCGCGCCGACCTGATACGCGGCGCCGGCGCGGCCAAGGCGCGCGCCCTGGTGGTGGCGATCGACGACATCGAGGACAGCCTGGCCCTGGTCGAGGCGGTGCGGCGCGACTATCCCGACCTGCCGATCTTCGCGCGCGCCCGCAACGTCACCCATTACTACCAGCTGATGGACCGCGGGGTGCAGGTGATCGAGCGCGAGACCTTCGAGGCCGCCGTCAAGCTGGGCCGCAGCGTGCTGACCGCCGGCCTGGGCCAGAGCGCCTACCGCACGCGCCAGACCGCAGACAAGTTCAGGAAGTACAACCTGCAGAACGTGCTGGCCGTCTACCCGTACTACAAGGACCGCGATACCTATGTGTCGATGGCCAAGCGCGGGCGCGACGAGTTGGAGACCATGATCGCGCGCGATCGCAAGGCGGTGGAAGACGAGACCGGGCACGACTGGGATTGAGCGCATGCAGCGGATGTCCACACATTCGACCGGACGGCGAAGGACAATCCATAGTGTCCGTCCGCTACCGGCCAACAGCGGACAACATAGGAACATCGTGGATATCAAATTTAACCGTCGAAATTTTCACATTGCGGCGTTTGCGTTAGCAACGGGCTGTGTTCCTGTTCGACTTTTACCTTCCCATACTTCGCATGGTCAAACATCGTAATGGCATTACGTTTCGACCGCGCCGCGTGACACTGCTACGGACTTATCTAACGCAGTTGCAGCCCGAAGCGCCGGGACGGACGACCATTTCCTGAGCGGGTAACAGGCAGCATGCACTTATCGTGAATGTCGTCTGCTTTGGGTCAAATTCGGGAGGGTTTCGGCTCGAAGAAGACAGCATCTGTGCAACACA
>JAKOOD010000533.1 GCA_022701635.1 Burkholderiaceae bacterium
GCGGACTCCAGCGCGTGTGGTGGAAGACGGTCGAGAAGCATGCCGACGTGGTCGACGAAGCGATGGCGCTGCTGGCCACGCTCAAGCTGACCAAGGAGGCCAACAGCGTCACCCGCAGCATGGCCTACGGCAAGCAGCGCCTGGTGGAGATCGCGTTGGCGCTGGCGACCCGGCCCGGCATCCTGCTGCTGGACGAACCGGCCGCCGGCATCCCGCAAGCCGAGAGCCGCGAACTGTTCGAGGTGATCGCCGGCTTGCCGCGCGACGTGACGATCCTGTTCATCGAGCACGACATGGGACTGGTGTTCCGCTTTGCCGAGCGCATCACGGTGCTGGTGGGCGGCAAGGTGCTGACCGAAGGGACGCCGGCGCAGATCGCGGCGGACCCGCGCGTGAAGGAAGTCTATCTGGGGGAGGCCGACCATGCCTGAACTGCTCGCATTCGACAGGGTGAGCGCCGGCTACGGCGAATCGGTGGTGCTGGAAGACGTCTCGTTTTCGGTGGAAGAGGGCGGCAGCCTGGCCCTGCTGGGCCGCAACGGCGTCGGCAAGACCAGCCTGCTGGTCACGCTGATGGGCCTGACCCGCCTGCACAAGGGGGCGGTGCGCTTCCAGGGTCGCGACATCGGCCGCATGCAGACCTGGAAACGCGCGCGCGCGGGCCTGGGCTGGGTGCCGCAGGAGCGCCACATGTTCCCGTCGCTGAGCGTCGAGGAGCACCTGACCGTGGTCGAGAGACCGGGGCCGTGGAACCTGGCCAAGGTGTACGAACTGTTTCCGCGCCTGCACGAGCGCCGCGCCAACATGGGCAACCAGCTCTCGGGCGGCGAACAGCAGATGGTCGCCATCGCGCGCGCCCTGATGACCAACCCGCGCATCCTGCTGCTGGACGAGCCGATGGAAGGCCTGGCCCCGATCATCGTGCAGGAACTGGTGCGTGCGATCCGGCGCCTGGTGGCGGACGAGGGCATGTCGGTGATCGTGGTCGAGCAGCATGCGCGCCTGGCGTTGTCGCTGACCGAGCGCGCCATCGTGCTCGACCGCGGCCGCATCGTGCACGATTCCGACAGCGCCAGCCTGCTGGCCGACGGCGACAAGCTGGACCGGCTGGTGGCCGTCGCTTGATATCCAACTACTATAAAAGGAGACATGCCTTGCGCAATCCAATGAACCTGAACCGCCGCGCCATCCTGGCCGGCGCCGCCCTGCTTGCCAGCGGACTGGCCGCCATCCCGGCCGGCGCCGCCGAACCGATCAAGGTCGGCCTGATCGTGCCGATGTCCGGCCCCTTCGCCTCGACCGGGCGCCAGGTCGACGCCGCCGTCAAGCTGTTCATGCAGCAGAACGGCGCCAGCGTCGCCGGGCGTGAAGTGCAGATCATCCTGAAGGACGACGGCGGGGTCTCGCCGGACGTCACCAAGCGCCTGGCCCAGGAACTGGTGGCGCGCGACAAGGTGCAGGTGCTGGCCGGCTTCGGCCTGACCCCGCTGGCCTTCGCCGCCGCGCCGATCGCGACCCAGGCCAAGGTGCCGATGATCGTGATGAACGCGGCCACCTCCAGCATTCCGCAGCGCTCGCCCTACATCGTGCGCACCGGCTTCACGCTGGCCCAGGTGACCGCGCCGCTGGCGCAGTGGGCGGCCAGGAACAAGATCAAGTCGGTGGTGACCTTCGTGTCCGACTACGGCCCCGGCATCGATGCCGAGAAGGTGTTCGTGCGCGACTTCGGCAAGGCCGGCGGCAAGGTCGTGGCCTCGCTGCGCGCGCCGCTGCGCAATCCGGACTACGCGCCCTTCCTGGCGCGCGTGAAGGATGCCAAGCCGGATGCGGTGTTCGTGTTCGTGCCCTCGGGCGAAGGCGCCGCCGTGCTCAAGCAGTTCACCGACCGCGGCCTGGCCGCCGCCGGCATCCGCCTGATCGCCACCGGCGACGTGCTCGACGACGACCTGATGCCCTCGATCGGCAAGGCCGCGCTGGGCGTGATCAGCAGCCACCATTACTCGGCCGCGCACCCGTCGCCGGAAAACAAGGCCTTCGTGGCGGCCTTCACCAAGGCCAATCCGGGCATGCGGCCGAACTTCCATGCGGTCGGCGCCTACGACGGCATGCAGCTGCTGTACGCGGCGCTGAAGAAGACCGGCGGCGTCAGCGACGGTCCGAAGCTGCTGGAAGCGATGAAGGGCATGTCCTGGACCAGCGTGCGCGGCCCGGTCACGCTCGATGCGGCCACGCGCGACATGGTGCAGAACGTCTACATCCGCAAGGCAGAGCAGGTGGGCGACGGCGTCTACAACGTCGAGTTCGACCAGGTCGCCAACTTCAAGGACCCGGGCATCGAATAAGCCCCAATTCGGGGTCAGAGCAGAAACCGCATTGCGCTCTGACCCCGAATGTCACGCGGCGGGCCGGGCCAGCGGTGCCCGGCTCTGGTCGTTGTTTTCGTTGACCAGCTTGGCCAGCAGGGCCATGAACTGCGCCTGTTCTTCGGGGCTCAAAGGCTCCAGCAGGCGCTGGCGCAGGCGCTGGGCGCCCGGTACCAGCGTGTCGAGCAGGCGCGTGCCGGCGGCCGTGATGGTCAGCGCGCGCTGGCGCCGGTTGTGCGGGATCACCTTGCGCTCCAATAAGCCTTTTTCCTCGAGGCGGGCGCACACGGTGGCGCCGGTCGAGGTGTCGATCGCGGCCAGGCCCGCCAGCGACACCTGGTCGATGCCCGGATGGGCCGCCAGCCGGGTCAGGATCGCATACTGCACGGGCGTCAGCTCGCTTCCCATTTCGTCGTAGAAGATCGACACCGAGATCTGCTGGGCGCGCCGCAGCAGGTGACCCGGGTGTTCATAAAGGTCGTGCATGCCGCCCTGGCTGTCTTGTGCGCGCTCGGTTGCCATCGTTCCTGAGTAAATGTCGGGATGGTGCGCCGCACCATCGAAATAATCGAATCGCTAGTTTACTTTGTCGCGCAAAAGGTGAATACTTTTTTCAACATTCAGTGTACTGAAGATTAATCCACAAAAGGAGACAAGCATGTTCCCGAAGAACGCCTGGTACGTGGCCTGCACGCCCGACGAGATCGAAGGTAAACCCCTGGGCCGCCAGATCTGCGGCGAAAAAATCGTGTTTTATCGCGGCAAGGAAGGCAAGGTCGCCGCGGTCGAGGATTTCTGTCCGCACCGCGGCGCGCCGCTGTCGCTCGGCTTTGTGCGCGACGGCAACCTGGTGTGCGGTTACCACGGCCTTGAAATGGGCTGCGAAGGCAAGGCGATCAGCATGCCGGGCCAGCGCGTGCGCGGCTTCCCCTGCATCCGCAGCTACGCGGTCGAAGAGCGCTACGGCTTCATCTGGGTCTGGCCGGGCGACAAGGCGCTGGCCGATCCGGCCACCATCCACCACCTGGAGTGGGCCGAGAACCCGGAATGGGCCTATGGCGGCGGCCTGTACCACATCAACTGCGACTACCGCCTGATGGTCGACAACCTGATGGACCTGACCCACGAGACCTACGTGCACGCGTCCAGCATCGGCCAGAAGGAAATCGACGAAGCGCCGGTGACGACCAGGGTCGAGGGCGAGGAAGTGATCACCAGCCGCTTCATGGAAAACATCATGGCGCCGCCGTTCTGGCAGGCCGCGCTGCGCGGCAACGGCCTGGCCGACGACGTGCCGGTCGACCGCTGGCAGATCTGCCGCTTCAACGCCCCCAGCCACGTGATGATCGAGGTCGGCGTGGCGCATGCGGGCAAGGGCGGCTACCACGCCGATCCGGCGCACAAGGCGTCCAGCATCGTGGTCGACTTCATCACCCCGGAAACCGAAACATCGCACTGGTACTTCTGGGGCATGGCGCGCAACTTCAAGCCCCAGGACCCCGCGCTGACCGACACCATCCGCGAAGGCCAGGGCAAGATCTTCGGCGAAGACCGCGAAATGCTGGAGCTGCAGCAGCAGAATATCCTGCGCCACCCGGAGCGCAAGCTCCTGATGCTGAACATCGACGCCGGCGGCGTGCAGTCGCGCCGCATCATCGACAAGTGGCTGGAGCGCGAGCAGGCGCCGGCGGCGGCAGCGGCGCCGTCACCGGCTGCCGCAGCTCCGGCAACCGCGGCGGCAGGGCAGGTGGCGGCATGAGCACGATCGAAGTCCGCGTGACCGGCAAGGTCAACGAGGCCGACGGCATCTGCAGCTACGAGCTGGTGACGCTGGACGGCGCGCCGCTGCCGCCGTTCGAGGCCGGCGCCCACATCGACGTGCATGTGTCGGCGCCGTCCTCCACCTCCCTGGTGCGCCAGTATTCGCTGTGCAACCCGCCTGGCGAAACCCACCGCTACCAGATCGGCGTGCTGCGCGACGCCAATTCGCGCGGCGGCTCGCAAGCCATGCACGACCACATCGACACCGGTTCGGTCCTGCACATCAGCGCGCCGAAGAACCACTTTCCCCTGGTGGACGCCGCGCGCACCCTGCTGTTCGCTGGCGGCATCGGCGTGACGCCGATCCTGGCGATGGCGGAGACGCTGGCCGCGCGCGGCGCCGCCTTCGCGCTGCACTACAGCGTGCGTTCGCCCGAGCGCGCCGCCTTCCGCGAGCGCATCGCCGCATCGCGCTTCGCCAATCATGTGCACTTCCATTACGACAGCGGCGACACCGCCCAGAAGCTCGACCTGGCGGCACTGCTGGCCACGCCGGCGCCGGACACGCATCTGTACGTGTGCGGTCCGCAGGGCTACATCGAGCACGTGCTGGGCACTGCCAAGGCGATGGGCTGGCCGCAAGCGCAGCTGCACGTCGAGTACTTCGGCGCCGCGGCGATCGATACCGATGGCGACCAGCCTTTCGAGGTCAAGCTGGCGACCAGCGGGAAGATCGTGATGGTGCCGGCCGGGACCACTGTGATCAAGGCGCTGCAGGAGCAGGGCGTGGAGATCCCGTATTCGTGCGAGGAAGGCGTGTGCGGGACGTGCCTGACGCGGGTGCTGGAAGGGGTGCCGGATCACCGCGACATGTACCTGACCGAGGAGGAGCAGGCGGCGAACGACCAGTTTATGCCCTGTTGTTCGCGGGCGAAAACGCCGGTGCTGGTGCTGGATGTATAAGAGGTAGGACATGACTCGTCGCCCCTGCCTCCGCAGGGGCGACGTGCTTACGCAACGGGCCGAATCAGATGGTATCGATAAACCCCATCACCGCCGCCTTGAAGGCCTCCGGCTGCTCCACCGCACTCAAATGCGAAGCGTCCTTCAGCACCACCAGCGACGCACTCGGTATCCCGTCTGCCAGGGTCTGCGCCATGCTCACCGGCGTACCCTGGTCCAGCTCCCCGGCGATCACCAGCGTCGGCACGCCGATCTGGCCAAGGCGCGCCGTCGTGTCGACGTGCCCGACCGCGCCGCAGCAGCCGGCATAACCATCCGCATCGGTACCGACCACGCGCCGGCGGAAGCGTGAGACGGTGCCCGCCTTCTCGGTGCGGAAGGCCTCGGTGAAGTAGCGCGCCATGACCGCATCGGCGATCGCCTCGATCCCTTCCGCATTCACGGTCGCGATGCGCTGCTCCCATACGGCGCGTGCCGCTTCCGGATAGCCACTGGTGGTATTTGCCAGCACCAGTGCGCGCACCAGCGACGGGTGGCGCAGCGCCAGTTCCTGGCCCACCATGCCGCCCATCGACAGGCCGACCCAGACCACCGGTCCCGTATCGAGTTCGCGCAGCAGGCGGGCGGCGTCGTCGGCCAGTTCCGCCATCGCGTACGGGCCGGCCGGGGCATCCGAGGCGCCGTGGCCGCGGTGGTCGTAGGCGATCACGCGGTTCTCCAGCGACAGCGCGTTCGCCAGGCTGTCCCACATGGTCAGGTCGCAGCCGAGCGCATGGCTGAGGACCAGCGTGTGGCGCGGCGCCTTGCCGTTACGTGGTTCGCGCACGCTGTAGTGCAGCGACGGGGTGCCGATGCTGCTGCCTTCGCGGCCGCTGCCGGCATGCGCCGCGGCGCCCGGTGCGCTCGGGGCCAGCTCGTAGCCGATCTGGCCGGCCACCTCGCGCAGGATCGCCAGCGCGTGGGTGAAGCCGGTGTTCGCGGCCGGCACGCCGGCGTAGATCGCCGACTGCATCAGGATTTCCTTGATCTCGTCCGGCGTGAGGCGGCTGCCCTCCTGGCCGAGCAGGGCGGCGCGCACGTGCAGGTCGAACTCTTCCCAGCGGCCCAGCGCCACCGTGATCGACAGCACGATCGCGCGCCGGGTCTTGTGGTCCAGGCCAGGGCGGCCCCAGATCTCGTGCCAGGCGAAGCGGGTGATCAGGTTCTGGAAGTCGGCGTTGAAGCTGTTGGCATTGTTCAGCGAACGGTCGACCCAGGCGTCGCCGAGGACGTCGCGGCGGTTCTGCAGGCCGCGTTCGAAATCGTGGTCAAGCGGATCGAAACTCATAATGTGATTCACTCATGAAAAGGGTGGATGGCGTCCAGCTCCCCGATCGTCGGACGGAGCGCATGCAGCTGGGACTCGGCCAGGCGCCGCGCCGGTTCGGCGGCCAGCACCGGATCGAACAGGACGGCGATCCGCTCCAGGTCGACGTGGGCGCGCAGCTCGGGGTCGTGCTCGACGGCGTCGCGCACCAGGCCTTCGAGGCCGCGCGTGTCCGAAGAAGCGCGCTTGCTGAGGTCTTCCAGCAGCGCGTGCGCCTTGGGACGGCCGATGGCGCCGGCCAGGTAGGTGGAAACGGCTTCGGCAAACACCAGGCCGTGCAGGCAACGGATGTTGCGCAGCATGCGTTCGCGGTCGACCGACAGGCCGGCAAAGGCGTCGTTCAGCGCCTGCAGGGCGCCGTGGGTGGACAGGAACAGCTGCGGCCATTCGGCCAGTTCGGCCTGCCAGTTGCCGAGGCCGCGTTCGTGCTGCTGGTCCATGCACGCCAGCAGCGCGGCCGCATGCTGGGGCGTACGGCGCGCCGCGGCCAGCGCGATCATGGTCGACACCGGGTTGCGCTTGTGCGGCATGGCCGAGGAGCCGCCGCGGCCGTTGCCGGACGGTTCGGCCAGCTCGCCGACCTCGCCCTGGGCCATCAGCCCGAGGTCGGTGGCCAGCTTGCCCAGGCTGCCGCCCAGCACCGCGACTTCCAGCCCCAGGCGCACCCACTCGTCGCGCTGGGTGTGCCAGGCGCTATCGGCCACGCGCAGGCGCAGCTCGCCGGCCACGCGCGCCGACA
>JAKOOD010000540.1 GCA_022701635.1 Burkholderiaceae bacterium
ACAGGCCGAGCAGGCACGCTGGAAGGAGTACCTTGACCAGTTCGGCATCGTGCGCGACGTGCTGGCCCTGGATGCATTCGCGCGCTGCTGGGTGCACGAGGACGTGTTCTACGAGCGTGTCGGCAAACTGGTCGACGAAGCCAAGCGGCCCGGTTATGCGCGCCTGCTGGCCACCTGGCAGGCGGAGAATCTGAAGCGCCTGCACGAATCGGTGCGCCTGAGCGCCGCGCAAGTCGCCGCCGCCGCACGCGACAGCCAGGCGATCGAGGCGGAAGGGAAGGGCAGCCTGTTCAAGTCGGCACTCAAGGCGGTCGGCCTGGGCAAGGACGAGCAGAAGCGCCAGGATGCGGCGATGGCCACCCTGGTCGAACGGCTGAACCGGCGCATCGCCGACACCACGGCAGCGCTGCTGCGCCTGCACCGCGTCGATCCCGGCGAAGCGGGCCGCATCAATGCGCGGGTACGCGATCATTTTGCCGTGCGCGCGCCGGTCGACAAGGCCCAGGCCGGGTTGCTGGGGGCGGTGGTGTCGGGTGCGGCGACCGGCCTGTCGGCGGACCTGATGGCGGGTGGCCTGACCCTGGGCGGCGGGGCGCTGCTGGGCGCGATCGTCGGTGGGCTGACCATGGCCGGCGCCGCCTGGGGTTTCAATACCACGACCGAGCGCGATCGTCCGAGCGTGCAGTTTGCCGATCCTTTCCTGCGCACGCTGCTGGTCGGCGCCGTGCTGCGCTACCTGGCGGTGGCCCACTTCGGCCGTGGACGCGGCCAGTTCGTCGAGGGAGAAGCGCCGGCCTTCTGGCAGCTTGAGGTCGAAGCGGCCCTGGCGCGGCGCGAGGCCGACCTGGCGCGGCTGTGGAAGACGGTGCGCACTGCGCCCGACGAGGACGGCGCGGCGCAGCCGCTGCGTGAGCTGCTTGAGGATGTGGTCGCCGACACGCTCGAGCGCTTGTATCCAGGCTCGGCGGCGCAGGCACTGGCGCGCCAGTCCGTGTGACACCTGTACCAGATTGACACAGGCCGGCATGCGGCCGGCGCGCTGCACCTGGCTGACGCCATCCTCACCTCGCTGTTCGCGCATGCCCACAGGCAAGGTCGTGCCGCAGGCAGTCGACACCACCGGCTTGCCGATGCTGGGCGATCAATGGCGCGCCGAAAACCCCTGCCGCACCAACAACCTGGCCCTCGAGATCGGCACCGCCTATACCCAGAATCCGACCTGGCCGCGGCGCTGGCCAAGAAAGTCGGCCTGACGCCGAAGCCGCTGCCGTTCAACGCCGGGCTACCGCGACCAGGTGCACATCTACCCGACCACGACCGAGGCGCTACAGCAGCGCAAGGCCGGCCAGCTCGATGCGGTGCTGACCACGCGCTCGGAGATCCAATCCGTACTGCGCGGCGATCCCAGCTTTCCCGTGCAGGGCGTGCCTTTCGAGCGGCTGCCGCGCGCCGTCTGGGCGATCGGCATGGCGGTCTAGAAGGACAATGTCGATCTGGCGCGCCGGCTGCAGGCCGCTCAACGAAATGGCAGCCGACGGCGTGCAGGTGGTCACACCGTAGGCACCGACCCTGCAGGGGCGGTGCCTGGTATGTTCGTACTATTTCCGGTTTACCTTAGAACTGGTACTGGGCGCTGACGCCCAGCATCCAGTTGCGGCCCGGCGCCGGTTCGTAATAGCGGCGGTTGCTGTCGCCGACGATGACCGAGCCGATGTAGGTGCGGTCGAACAGGTTGTTCACGCGCGCGTACTCGCGCAGGCGCCAGCCTCGCATCGCCCCGTCGAGCTGCTGGTTGGCCTGCACGCGGGCGTTGAAGATGGCATAGCCTGGCGCGGGGATCGCGGCGTTGGCGTCGTCCGCGTAGACCTTGCCGTTGGCGACGGTCTCGAGCGCGGCGCCGAAGCGCTCGCCCGGCTCTTTCCACGCCAGCTCGCCGTACAGGCTGGTGCGTGGCACGCCCGGCAGGCGGTTGCCTTCCGCCACGCCGGTGAAGGCCTGGTCGTAGATCGCGCGCAGCACCGACGCCGCCACGCGTGCCGAGAAGCCGGCGCGCAGGTTGGCATCGAGCGAGAGTTCCAGGCCCTGGCGCAGGGTGGCGCTGGCGTTGCGGTAGCTGGTGCGGCCGCCCGAGGAGGCGTCGACCACCAGTTCGTCGTGGGTGCGTGCCTGGAACAGCGCCGCGTTGACGCGCACGTCCTTGGCGAGGGCGACCTTGACCCCGACCTCGACCTGGGTGCTGGTGGCGGCGCCCAGGCCGTAATTGAAGCCGCCGGCGGTGCCGGAATAGAACACTTCGTTCAGGGTGGGGGTCTCGAAGCCGTGCGCCGCGCTGGCGTACACGTTCAGGTCGGGCGTCAGCTTGTACAGTACGCCCAGCAGCGGGGTGGTGTGGCTATAGTCGACGCTGCCGCTGTCGTTGCCGTTGGCCAGGTAGTGGTCGTCGATGTCGAAGCTCACCCGGCTGTGGCGCAGGCCGCCGGTGAATACCCAGCGGCCCAGTTCCCATTCGAGCTGCAGGTAGGGATCGACGTTGTTCACCTCGTCCTGTTCGTCGCGCCGCAACCGGCCCTGCACGCCGAACTCGGTGCCGACATAGTTTTCGTAACCCTTGCGGGCGTCGGTCGACTTGCCGGCCTCGAGGCCGACGGTGGTGCGCAGCGTGCCCTCGCCGAGCGGGCGCGTCGTCATCCAGTTGACGTCGAATCCATAGAAATCGCGGTCGAAATCGACCACGCCGCCCGAGTGGGTGGCCGGCGCCTGGAAGGCCCGGGTGAAGGCCTGGTATTGGATCACGCGGCGGTTGCCGCCATACACGGTCACGCGCAGGCGGTCGCTGCCGAAGCGCTGGTCCCAGTTCAGGCCGATCTGCTGGTGGTCGATGCTCTTGCGGGTGTTGTAGCGGTCGGCCAGGGTGCGTTGCGGCGTCTGGGTATCGGTGGTATCGAGTTCGCCGGCGCGCGGGTCGCGCTGGTAGGTACCCCAGGTGACGCCGAGCGGGTCCTGGGTGTCGTCCTGGCGCAGGCCGCTGGCCACGATGGTCAGCTTGCTGGTGCTCGACGCATCGAAGGTCAGCTTGGCGTAGGCCTGGTCGCGGGTGGCGGCGCTATGGGCGCGGTAGCCGTCGGTCTCGAAGCGCGACGCGTCGAGCAGCCAACCGAAGCGGCCTTCCTTGCCGCCGGCGTTGACGTCCAGCTTGTGCTGGCCGTAGCTGCCGGCGGCGACGTTGGTCTCGACGTAAGGCGCGCCTTTGGGATCGCGCGTGAAGAGCTGGACCACGCCGCCGGCATGGTTGCCGTACAGGGTGGAATAGGGCCCGCGCAGCACCTCGATGCGTTCCGCCAGGTCGAGGTCGAAGGTCGCGGCCTGGCCCTGGCCGTCCGGCATGGTGGCCGGAATGCCGTCGGCGATCAGGCGCACGCCGCGCACGCCGAACTGCGAGCGGGCGCCGAAGCCGCGCGAGGAAATCTGCAGGTCCTGCGCATAGTTCTGGCGGTTCTGCACCACCAGGCCTGGCACGCCGGCCAGGGCTTCCGAGGCATTGACGCGCGGCTGGGCGGCGCCGATCTGCGAGGCATCGACCACGTCGATCGAGGCCGGCAGGTCGAAGCTCAGGTGTTCGCTGCGGCTGCCGCTGACCACGACCACGCTCATCGGCGTGCGAGGCACCTCATCGGCAGCGGGCGCGTCGGCGGCGGCGCGGGCGGCCAGGGGCGCCATGGCCAGGGGCGCGGCGAACAGGACCGCGACAGCGTTCAAACGTACATGCTTCATTTCTTCTCCGTAAATAACGGTCGGCCCTCGCCTTGCGGCACTGGCTAACCCGGCGAGCAATATACCTGCCAGGACGAAAGTCTGCTGGCGCTTCGATGACACGCGCTTTGCAATCCTGAACCAACATGCGCCCCAGCGCGCTACTTGAAAGGACATTCATGTTCGGATTCCGTTCCCTGCGCGTGGCGTTCGCCGCCATCGGCCTGTTCGCTTGCGCCGCCGTCCAGGCCGTGCCCTTCGCCTACGTGCCCAACGAAAAGTCGGGCGGCGTCAGCGTGATCGACGGCGCCAGCGGCGCCGCCGTGCGCACGATTGCCGCTGGCAAGCGTCCACGTGGCATTGCCGCCGACCCGCAAGGCGCCGTGCTGTACGTGACCGACACCGCCGGCGTGGCGAAGGTCGCCGAGATCGCGGTCGGGCAACTGCCCTGGAGCGTGGTCATCCGTTGAAGATGCACTGTTCAAATTTGGCACAGGTGTACCAGAAACTGCCGCCCGCCGCGGGCAGTACCAGGGCTGCCATGCCGTAGAACGCCGGGCGCCGGGGTCGAAAGGGGGCTGGCACGAGATTTGCGAAACAGTGAAGGTGCCGGCCAGTGAAGGTACCGGCAACGGCCAACCGACCACCCGAACAGGGAAACCAGAGAAAGAAGAGGATGACATGAATCTTGCGGACATCAGCAAACTGGGCGTAGCCAATCCGTTCCGTCAACGCTACGACAACTACATCGGCGGCCAGGCCGTCGCGCCGGTCAAGGGTGAGTATTTCCCCAACCTGACGCCGATCACCGGCCAGCCGTTCTGCGAAGTCGCCCGGTCGACCGCCGAAGACGTCGAGCTGGCGCTCGATGCCGCCCACGCCGCCAAGGAAGCCTGGGGCAAGACCTCGCCGGCCGACCGTGCCAACATCCTCAACAAGATCGCCGACCGCATGGAGCAGAACCTGCAGCTGCTGGCGACCGCCGAGACCATCGACAACGGCAAGCCGATCCGCGAGACCATGGCCGCCGACATGCCGC
>JAKOOD010000550.1 GCA_022701635.1 Burkholderiaceae bacterium
GAAGACCAGTTCGCGTGTGTGCGAGCCGACGCCCTCGGCGACCACCACCATGTCGTAGCGCGCCTGTCTGCCGCTCTCGAAACGCACGGCGACGCCCGCCGCATCCTGCTCAACGCCCTCGATACGATCGCCGAAACGGAACGCCGCCCGCTGCCGCGCGGCATCGTGGATGATGCGCGCGATGTCGCCGCGGCGGATTTCCAGCTCGGCGGTTGGCCCGCTGTCCGTCTCGGAATCGCCTGCCTCGAAGCGTGCGACCACGCTGTCGTCCTCGTCCACCCAGTCGGTCCCCCGCTCCCGCGTGCTACGCTGGAATGCAAGTTCCTCCAGTCCCATGCGGCGCAGCACCTCGCGCGCGTTGCCGCGCACGTCGACGTTCTGGCCGCCGTCACGAAACGCCGGTGCATGTTCCACGACCTCCACGTCGAAACCGTGCCGGGCCAGCCACCATGCGGTGGTGTTGCCGGCGATGCTGGCGCCCGTGACGAGAATAGATGCAGGCATGACATGTCCCCCTGATAAGTGAAACAATATCATACATGATATTTATTCGATGGGTGCGTCCAGGTTGGCAATGAGACGGTCAAGGAAGCCGACAAACAGCGCGGCTTCTTCCTGCGTGAAGCCGGTGACGCCCACCGCATTGACGTCGAGCAGCACGCGGCGGCCGATTGCCGCGGCGTTTTCCCCGGCCGCCGTCAGGCGCACGGCCGCGGCGCGCTTGTCGGATGGCAGCACTTCGCGCTCGATCAGGGACATGCCCTGGAGCTTGTCCAGCAAGGCCACCATCGCAGGCTGCTTGACGGCGGAGGCGCGTACGATGTCACGCTGGAGCATGGCGCCTTTCCAGGACAGCAGCAGGAGGGGGCCGATCAGCGCGAGCGTCAGGCCGTGATCGCGCAGGCGGGCATCGACCATGCGGTTGAAGGCGCGCGCTGCATGGTTGGCGAGATAGCCTGGCGCGACGGCGGCTTCGGGATGGATATCTGGGTTCATCGGCAAAGCTTAGCGTAGGCTCGACAGCACCTGCAAGCTTCGAAGCGGACCATGCCTGACGCCTGTTGCACGCTGAGCTAGAATAAAAACTTTCAACGCCCGTTCACTCGATGCCCATGTTCGAATCCGATTCCCCAGCCGCCGTCGTCCAGCGCCAGCTCGACGCCTACAACGCGCGCGACGTCGACGCCCTGCTTGCCACCTACGCGCCCGACGCGCGCCAGTACGAACATCCCGCCACGCTGCTGGCCACCGGCCATGACGCCATGCGTGGCCGTTTTGCCGCCCGCTTCCAGGAGCCTGACTTGCACGCGCGCCTGGTGCAGCGCGTGGTGATGGAGAATCTGGTGGTCGACCATGAAATCGTGACGCGCAATTTCCCCGAAGGCAAAGGTGCCTTGGAACTGGTAGCGATCTACGACGTGGTCGACGGCCTGATCCGCAGCCAGGTGGTGAAGCTGGGTGCCAAGCGGCTCGATTGACATGACACAGCGTTTGCATCCGGGATGGCGCGGGCGTTTGCTGGCGATGGCCGCCGGCCTCGGCTGCGCGTTGTCCGTCCTGGCGCAGGACATGCCGTTCACCGGGTACTGGCTGCCGGACCAGCAGCCGGGCACACCTGCGGCCGCCTATCCGGCGCTGACGATCAAGGGCGACCGGATGTCATGGGGCGGACCGGCCAAATCGGCGCCGTCCTGTGTCCAGCAATTCGTGCTGCAGAACGAAAAGCCGGGCACGATGTACGTGAATGGGCGCGGCACCAAATTCATCGCCGGCGTCACCGGCAGCCTGCCCACCTATCTGCTCAAGCTGCGCGCCAACGGTTGCGCGGGCGGCGCCGATGCGGTGCGCATCATTTATCCGATGGTGTACCGGAGCGGGCAGATCGAAGTGATCGAGTATGTGAACGGCAAGGTGGTCGGCGCGCGGCGCATGCATCGCAAGCAATGACCGACCGTCGTCATCGGATGTAATTAAGACGTCGGCCGCCGCCACGTGGACGCAAGGCATCACACGGGCCCGGCGGGCGTTCTTGCCCGCAGCGCATCCAAGGTCACCACGTCGCCGTTCTCCATCGTATAGCGCAGGTTCTCGAGCGGCACGCCGATGCGTTGGCAGGTGTACAGCAATGTGCCGATGCCCTTGTAGTGCGCATTCACCATCGGCTCGATCACCAGAATGAAGTGCGGATCCCGTTGCAGCGCCGCTTTGAGCACGTCGACAAGGTCCTCTTGCTCGACGAGCTTGCGCCCCTCGATCAGGATGCTCTCATCGTCCGGGATGACTGCTTTTATGTGATTGTCCATGGTCTCTCTATATGACATGCGCCACCGCCACGATCAGCATCGCCGCCGGTAACAGCAGCACCTGCGTCGCCAGCGTCCCGGCCAGCCGGCTGCCCACCAGCCAGACCACCGCCTGCCTGAACTGCCCTTCTCCGATCTTGCCTTCGACCACGTCGTCGGTCATGCCCGACATGTGCGGGTCGATGAACACGGCCATCATGATGGTGGCGCCGCCGTTGATGATCGATGACAGCGTGCTCGTCGTGATCCTGCAACATAGCATACGGACGATACAAAAAATGCACGCATTCTCACTGCGCCGGCGGGCGCGCCGGCGACCTGCCCGAATCGTGTACAGTTAGCATCATTATTCTTCCGAAAGACCACGATGCGCAGGACGATGGGCCGGCTGGCCATGGCGGCGCTGGCCGCCAGCATAAACACGGCAACGGTGGCGGCCCAGACCCTGGACCCGGTCGAGCAGCGCATCGTCGCCGAAGTGCGCTCGCATGCGCCGCAAGCGCTGGACCTGCTCAGGCAAAGCGTGCTGATCAACAGCGGCACGATGAACGCGGCGGGCGTGCGCGAGGTTGGGCAATTGTTCCGCAGTCAGTTCGATGCGCTCGGTTTCCAGACCCGCTGGGTCGACATGCCCCCTGCGATGCGCCGTGCCGGCCACCTGCTGGCCACCCGCGCCGGCGCGCCGGGCAAAGGCAAGCGCCTGCTGCTGCTGGGCCACCTCGACACCGTGTTCGAGCCGGGCAGCGCGGTGCCGATGTGGGAACAGAAAGACGGCCGCATCCGTGGCCAGGGCGTGTCCGACATGAAGGGCGGCGACGTGATCGTGATCGCCGCCCTGCAAGCCCTGCAGCGCGCCGGTGCGCTCGAGGGCGCCACGATTGCCGTCCTGTTCAGCGGCGACGAAGAAGACGCCGGCGAGCCGATCGCCACTGCGCGCGCCACCATGCGCGAGCTGGCGCAGCGCAGCGACGCCGCGCTCAGCTTCGAGAGCAGCATCCCCGACCAGGACGGGCACACCACCGCCACCGTCGGCCGCCGCGCCACCGCCTCGTGGGAGCTGCAGGTGAGCGGCCGCCAGGGCCATTCGATGAATGTGTTCGGCGCCAACGGCTACGGCGCCGTGTACGAGGCGGCGCGCATCCTCGACGCCTTCCGCCGCGAGGTGGCCGAGCCGGGCCTGACCTTCAATCCCGGCCTGATACTGGGCGGTACCGACGTGAAGCGCGACGCCGCCAATGCGCGCGGCAGCGCCTTCGGCAAGACCAACGTGATCGCGAACAGCGTCGCCGTCAGCGGCGACCTGCGCTACCTCGACGACGCCCAGCGCGACCGTGCCCAGGCGCGCATGCGCGCGATCGTGGCCCAGCACCTGCCAGGCGCCGGCGCCAGCATCGCGTTCCAGGAAGCCTACCCGCCGATGGCGGTCACGCCCGGCAACCTGAAGCTGCTCGACCTGTATTCGCGCGCCAGCCGCGATGCCGGCCTGGGCTCGATCGGTGCGCTGCCGGCCGAGGCGCGCGGCGCCGGCGACATCCAGTTCGTGGCGCCGCTGGTCGACAGCCTGGACGGCCTGGGCGCGAGCGGTGATGGCGCCCACTCCCCCAACGAAGACCTGGACCCGGCCTCGATCGAACGCGGCGCGATCCGGGCGGCACTCCTGATCTACAGGCTCACCCAATAAAGAATGGCGGGACATTTGATCCCCGTCGAATTTTGGCAATCAAGCGACTTACCCTCACGGGATAAAATCAACATATGGCACGATTACAGCTCAACTTCCCAGACGACCAGTACTGCTACACGACGATGCTGACGGTGCGCGCCACCGACATCAACGCCGGCAACCACCTGGGCAACGACTCGATGATCTCCATGATCTCCGAGGCGCGCGCCCTGTTCCTGTTCGAGTACGGCGTCGCCGAAACCGAGCCGGACGGCACCGGCATCATCGTCACCGACCTGGCCACGATGTACCGCGCCGAAGCGCACGCGCGCGACCAGCTGCTGTTCGAAGTCGGCGTGATGGATTTTAACAAGTACGGCGGCGACATCATCTTCCGCATCACCCGGCCGAAGGACAAGAAGCTGATCGCCATGGCCAAGCAGGGCTTCGTCTTCTT